>JACZYI010000115.1 GCA_022571175.1 Pseudomonadota bacterium | reverse complement strand
CCCCCGAAAGCACGCTGATAAATTTTACCTTCTTCCGTGCGCGAAAAGGGTACACCATAATGCTCCAGCTCATAAACTGCATCCGGGGCTTCTCGCACCATATATTCAATGGCATCCTGATCCCCAAGCCAGTCCGAGCCTTTGACCGTATCATACATATGCCACTGCCAACTATCAGGGCCCATATTACCAAGGGAGGCGGCAATCCCCCCTTGCGCTGCCACCGTATGCGAACGCGTGGGAAAGACCTTTGTTATGCAGGCGGTTTTCAATCCAGCTTCGGACACACCCATGGCGGCCCGCAGCCCTGAACCCCCGGCACCTACCACCAGCACATCATAAGTGTGGTCGGTTATGGAATAACTTTCCTTCATAAGGTGTTAGCTTCCCAAGGTAATTCTGAGGATGAAAAAAAGCCCGGAAAGGCCCACCAGAGCAATAGAAAATTTGAGCAGAATTAAAGAGCTCATTTTCAACAATTCGTTATGCACATAATCTTCAATCACCACCTGCACACCCAACATCAAATGATAAAACAGCATCACCATAAAAACCGACAGAAGCACACCTACAAACGGGTTTTTAATCCAGGCAACCATGGTGGCGTGATCGGCATCAATCAAAGCAACCATGGAGACCAGGAACCAGACCACCAACGGCACCAGGGCAAGGGCTGTGACCTGTTGCATCCACCAATGTGATGTGCCAGATTTTGCCGAGCCCATCCCTTTTATTTTTCCCAATGCCGTGGTCACTTTTCAACTTATCCTAAAATAATGAAATTCGCCCGGCCAACTGATATCCGGCCAGCCAAAGTCCAATGGTCAAAACAGCCGATAAAATCAACACCGCCCGACCCGAACGCGTTACCGTCTTTTTTTCAAACCCCATCCCCAAATCCCAGAATAAATGCCTGATGCCATTCAGGCTGTGAAACACAAGAGCATAGGAAAACCCGAACAGAATAATCTGTCCAACGGGATGACTGGCAGCACTCTGGAAGGTCCTATATGCCTCCGGGCCGGATGACACTGCCCAGGCCCACCAAACCAGCCCGAGCGTACCAATGCCGAGTGAGGTGCCCGTGGCACGGTGCAAAATGGACAGCAGCATATTAAGTTGCCATTTATAAATCTGAAGATGCGGCGACAATGGCCGATCAGGGTGAGACATTCCGATTCCCGTCTATCCATATAAGAGCAGACCGAGTATGTCCGCCCCTTTTCTCCAATGCCAAGCGATTCAGACGCTAGCCTGAGCAGGGCCAAGAATAAAGCCCAGTCATAAAATTAATGGTTAACATTGTGAACTTGTTTGACCTCTCAATAGCGTGATTTGGCCCTTCTCACTATTTTTCGTATATTCTGATGCCTACAAGATGATGCCGTATCCTGAGACTGGGGAGAGGTAATGAAGTTGGGTACAGCTATAAGATTATCTGCAATTGGACTTTTGTGGTTAGCAGGCTTAACCCTCGCTTTTGCCCAGGGCGCGGATGCTCAAGAACCCATCTCCATCGAAGCCTTTGCTGAATCACCGATTTTGCAGTCACCCAGACTGTCGCCCGACGGAAAATATATTGCTCTTTACAAGGAAAAAGCCGCCGGCACGGTCCTTATGATATACCCGCTGACGGACACGCAAGACCATCCAACCGTGGAAATCTCCGCCAGCAATGACTTTCGGATGAAATGGTTTGACTGGACAAGTGGTAACAGACTGATTTACGCCGAAATGAACGAGGGACTACGCGGTCTCGTGCCTACTATCGAATCACGCCTCTACGGCATTAATGCCGATGGCTCTGAACACAGTTATCTCATCAAGCAACCAAAATTCAGCAACGAACGCGTACTCATCGCCTTCTATGCTACCAAAATCAGGCACGCGCGGCTGGATTTCGTCGATATTCAAATTCAGGACAGGGTCATTAATATGCTGCCAAATGATCCGGATCATGTGCTGCTGGCAATTGACAGCGACCATGACGACCAATTTGAGGTGCGCCGCCTTAATGTATGGACCGGTAATTACCAAGACCTGACGGAAGATTACCGGGGTGTGCAGCATTGGCTCACTGACCAGGATGGCATATTGCGGGTGGCATCCGGGGCCTGGAGAAGCCAGAAAGTTTATCTCTTTCGGGCCACGCAAGACTCCGCCTTCAGCGATTTCACCAAGACCACTGCCTATCAGGAAGGCTACCGCCCAATCGCTTTTCATCAGAATTCAAATCTCGTTTATGCCTGGCAGGTAATAGACGGTGGCACCCGGCGCGTTGTTCTGTACGACCTGGGGAACATGAAACCAATCAAGATATTATTTGATCATGCGGAGTTCAGCGCTGAAATGTTGATCTATCGGCCAACCGCCGGGTCATTCATCAACGGCGTGCCTGTTGGCGTTCGTTATATTGATCATAGACCTCAGGCTATCTATTTCGACCATATCTGGCAGACCAGATTAGCCCGCATTAATGAGCATTTTCCGGATACTTATAACGAAGTTGTTTCGTCCACCGACGATGGCACACTTCATGTGATTAGAATCACCGGGGCAACAAACCCGGATGTTTATTATCTTTACGACGAACCAGCAGATGAATTTGTCGTTCTTCAACGAACCTACACCAAACTGCCAACTGAGAGCCTGGCTGAGACCATCCCGGTGTCTTTTAAAGCACGTGATGGGCTTGTTATTCCGTCCTATCTGACTTTACCGCCCGGTGGACAAACTGAAAATCTACCGGTCGTTATTTTACCACATGGTGGCCCCCATCTCAGGGATTATATTCGGTTTGATTATTGGGTTCAATTCCTGACCAGCCGGGGTTATGCAGTCTTTCAGCCTAATTTCAGAGGGTCTTCAGGCTATAGCAGAGCCTATCGGGATATGGGCTTCAACAACTGGGGCCTCACCATGCAGGATGATTTGACCGATAGTGCCCGCTGGCTCATCAGCGAAGGCATTGCAGACCCCAAACGCATATGCATAGCCGGGCTCAGTTACGGAGGGTATGCCTCGCTGATGGCATCCATCAAGGCGCCGGATCTTTTCCAGTGCGCCATCAGCGTCAATGGTATTTCTAACTTGCCGCGATTCATAGTGCAGGATCGCCGATATATTGGCGGCGCGATCTGGACCAGTAAAATTGTTGCAACAGGAAATTCGCTTTCTGATTTCAGGCGAGAATCGCCCTATCATCATGTAAACCAGATTGGTGTGCCAATTCTGCTTATCCATGCCAAAGATGACCGTCGCGTCAGCTACAAGCAATCAGAGCGCATGAACCGAAAACTCAGGCGCTCTGATAAAGATGTAGAACTTGTGATTTTGCCAAACGGTGGCCATGAGCTCGAGACCCAAGAATCTCGCTCAATGTTGCTGTGGCAGATCGAACAGTTTCTGGCAAAGCATTTGAATAATGTTCCAGGACAGCCGGACCACGGAAAATAGAAAGTAAGGACAGACCACCTTCGGGACACGAGAGTCCTAATGGCGCTTTATTTTTTGAATTTTTGCTGGCCCTTTCAAGCACAGATCATCACCATGAATTTCATATCTCATATGAGACGTCATTACGGGTTGAACATTGACAGGCCACAGCTTGTGGGTATGCTGGCTATCTTGAAGTTATTCTCGGGGCAAGAATAGACCTTCTTGGTTGTTTCTTTGGGGGGGAGAAGCAATTGAAGTCACCAAACAGTATTCATGTTATTTTATCCGGATTGAAGAAGGTGCTCACCGCACTTTGTGTTTTGCTCTTTATTTGCGTTGGCCCGGCTCTAGCACAATATAACTCACCGTCAGATATACCGGCTGAAGCATTCGCGAGACTGCCCACAGTTTCTTCAATAAAATTTTCCCCCTCTGGCGAATATATTGCCATGTTGCGACCTTACAAGGGCAGGAATGCCCTGATTGTGGACAGGCGCGTTCCGGATGACTCATTTAATCCCGGGCTGATGCCAGCGCCGGAGCCTTTTACTATTGCCTGGGTTGAATGGAAAACCGATGAAACACTGATTGTAAGTATCCGTTTTGCCGGGCGTCGAGGATCGATTGATGTAACCGAAGGGCGACTTTTGGCAGTCGACCGTGACACCATGCAGATGACAAATCTATTCAAACCTAAAGCCACCAATAGCACCGGAGCTCGCAGTACAGGCACCTCAAGGATGATATCTCTGCAGGCTCAGTTCCAGGATGGTGTCATTGATTTTCTCCGTCACGACCCTGAACATATTATGGTATCGGTTGATGCTGATCTTGATGGCGAAGACGAAGTGCGATTAGTACAAATTAAGAACGGCAACTATCGGGAAATCGGTCAGGATTTCAGGGGAATCCAGAACTGGTACACCGATATGACTGGCACCCTTCGCATGGCAGATGGATATGATCGAATAACGGGTGACTATTATCTGATGATTCGCCAAACCGCATCCAGCAGATGGATGAATTTTGAAAAAACCATCGTTGCCAAAAATAATTGGCGTCCCGTGACGTTTGCAGAGAACCCCAACCATTTGTACGTTCATGGCCGAAACGAGTACGGACGCAGGACACTGGCGTTATATGATCTTGCAGCGGACAAAATTCTTGAAGTATTTTTCAGCGACGAAAAATATGATTTTGGCAACCTGTTGCAGGAAGAGAGGACCGACAAAGTAATCGGTTATTGGTATATTGATGATCAGGTACAGCTTGTATATTTCGAAGAGGAATGGAGGCGACTACAGAAAATTATTGATCGGGCTCTTCCAGATACCTACAACAGAATTGTATCCAGTGCCAGTAATGGGAATTTACACCTGATCCTGTCCAGGAGTGACGTCGAATCAGGGGTTTATTACGTTTATGACAAACTCAATAAACGCATTTCACCCGTCATTCCACGGTATCCTGATCTAGACCCCGCCTTGATGTCTCCCAAGCAGATTCGAACCTATACCGCAAGGGATGGGTTGGAAATTACCGGCTATTTAACCATACCCCTCGGAATGGATGCGTCCAATTTACCACTGGTCCTGTTTCCCCACGGCGGACCAGCAACGCGAGACACTCTCAATTTTGACATATGGTCGCAATTTCTGGCCTCGCGTGGATATGCAGTATTTCAACCAAATTTCCGGGGATCAAGCGGTTATGGCCGGGAATTTCAGAGGATGGGTCGGCAAAGCTGGGGTCATGAAATGCAGGATGATTTAACTGACGCCGTAGAATGGTTAATCAGCGAGGGCATTGCTGACAAGGACATGATTTGTATCGCGGGAATCAGCTATGGAGGATATGCAGCCAACATGGCCACGGTCAAAACGCCTGACCTGTTCAAATGCGCTATCGCCATCAACGCTCTTTCTGACCTCATCCGGTTGGTTTCCGATACGAAAAGATTCATCGGTGGTGATGCAGCCGCTGAATCAATTGTCGCTGAAGATGCGTCCTCCCGCGAGCTTCGCCCCTATTCACCATATTTCCATATTGACAAGATCACGACCCCCATATTGCTCATCCATGTGGAAGATGACCGGGTTGTACGATTTAACCAGTCCAAGAGATTTGCTCGCAGGTTAAAACGAGGGAAAAAAGAATATAAATTTGTGGTTATAGAAGAAGGTGGCCATAGCCTGCGAACCGAAGCATCGCGCCTAACAGCCATGCTGGAAATGGAAGCGTTTCTCGCCATCCATTTAAAGTAGACTCAGGGCCATTTGTGTTGTGACAAGCGGAATCAGGCTGGATGTTTATTCTTTTGTCTCGTTTCTAATATCTGCCATTTCAAGCACACGCCGGGCACGCCGGGCGTGCAGTTCCTCAATCATGCGACCATCGAGCGTGGTGACAGCGGAGCCTTCCTGCCTGGCAATTTCCATGGCTTCGATAATTTCCCGCGCCTCCTGCACGTCTTTTGGCGTTGGCGAAAAGGCCACATTCGCGGGGCCAATCTGGGAAGGGTGTATAACGGTCTTGCCATCAAACCCCAGTTGGCGCCCTTCAAGGCATTCCGCGATGAAACCTTGGGCATCAGAAATATCATTAAAGACGCCATCAATGACCGAGCATTTTGCCGCTCGGGCCGCCAAAATCACCAGCGAAAGCGATGTCTGGAGCGACTTGCGGTCACCGGTATCGGGCAAGGACATTTCCAGCCTTAAA
>JACZYI010000007.1 GCA_022571175.1 Pseudomonadota bacterium | reverse complement strand
GCTATATCGATCGGCGCATCCGCCAAAATCATCCCCAAAGCACCAATCAGCCCCGGTTTATCTTCGTTGGCAACATAGAGCATAAGCGGGCTGAGTTCTGCTTCAATTTCTATTCCATTTAAATTCACAATGCGGGGTTCCTGATTTGAAAACAAGGTTCCGGCAATGGAACGGGTTCGCTTTTCTGTGCGCACAATAAGCCGCATCAAGGTATGATAATCACCTGCCCGATCGCGAAGAACCTCATTGATGTGAATGTTTCGCTCTTTTGCCAGAATGGGAGCACTGACCATATTCACATTATCCAGATGAGGTTTCAAAAGCCCCTCCAACAACACAGAAGTAATGGGTTTGGTGTTCAGCTCGGCCACATGGCCTTCATATTCGATCGTGACTTCCCTGATTCCGGACTCAGTGATCTGACCAGCAAAACTACCAATTTGCTTTGCCAGAGCCATATATGGCATCAATTTTGGTGCGTCTTCTGCCGAGACCGACGGCACATTAAGCGCGTTGGTGATTTCGCCAATCAGCAGATAATCCGAAATCTGTTCCGCCACCTGAATAGCAACATTCACTTGCGCCTCGGAGGTGGCTGCTCCCAAATGTGGGGTTGCAATCACATTGGGGCATTCAAAAAGCGGGTTTTCGGTTGCGGGCTCCTGCTCAAAAACGTCAAGCGCGGCTGATGCTACCTTTCCTTGATCCAGCGCCTGTTTTAGCGCTTTTTCATCTACTAGGCCGCCGCGTGCGCAATTGATAATGCGAACGCCATCTTTCATTTTTTCGATCGTTTCCTGATTGATGATATTGCGCGTTTTATCCGTCAGCGGCACATGTAACGAAATAAAATCACACACACTGAGCAAGGTATCAAAATGAACTTTCTTGACCCCCAGATCATCGGCGCGTTCTTGCGAGAGAAATGGATCATAGGCCATAACCCGCATTTTAAGGCCCTGCGCCCGGTCCGCTACGATGGAACCAATATTGCCGCAGCCGATGATACCAAGAGTTTTGCCACTAACCTCCACGCCCATGAATTTGGACTTTTCCCACTTTCCGGCCTTGGTTGAATTATTGGCTTCGGGTATTTGCCGAACCGAGGCCAGCAGCATGGCGATAGTATGTTCCGCGGTTGTAATAGAGTTGCCAAAGGGCGTATTCATAACCACAATACCCCTCTGGGAGGCAGCATTCAGATCAATATTGTCAACCCCAATACCGGCCCGGCCAACGACGCGTAACTTACTCGCTCGCTCAATCAGCTCAGCCGTAACCTTGGTGCTTGACCTGACAGCGAGTCCTTCAAATCCATCGATGATGTCTGCGAGATCCGCAGCGGAAAGGCCGTTTGTTTCTTCAACTTCTATGCCTCGAGCCTTGAAGACGTCAGCAGCCTTTGAGCTCATTTTGTCCGATATTAATACCCGGGGCATTATGACTGACCCCTCACATCCATTTGATCCATTATCTGACCAAAGGCCCAGTCGAGCCATGGAAATGCCGCTTCAAGATCGCTTGTTTCCACGGTAGAACCCGCCCAAATTCTTAAGCCCGGAGGTGCTGCTGAATATGGTCCAATATCATAAGCCGCATCCTCAGCTTCCAGCAACACCACCATTCTGGCCACAAATGCGCGTTGGGCTTCTTCTTCCAGAGCGACAAAATCAGGGTCAGTAAATTTGAGGCAAACGGAGGTATTGGACCTAATGGCAACATCTTCAACAAGATGGCCAATCCAGTCGGTTTTTATCACCCAGTGGTCAATAGCGGCGGCATTTTCTTCCGAACGGCGGATCATCCCCCGGAGACCACCGCAACTCTCAGCCCAGGCTAATGTATCCAGGTAATCCTCAACCAGCAGCAGCGATGGTGTATTGATGGTGATGCCTTCAAAAATTGCTTCATTGAGTTTGCCGTTTTTCTTCAGACGAAACAGCTTGGGCATGGGCCATGGTGGATCATAGGAATTTATGCGTTCCACAGCGCGCGGACTCAAAATCATAATCCCGTGCTGGGCCTCGCCACCGAGTACTTTTTGCCAAGAGTATGTGACCACATCCAGCTTGTCCCAGGGAAGATCCATGGCAAAAGCGGCTGAGGTCGCGTCACAGATTGTGATCCCGCCACGATCACTGGCAATCCAGTCTCCATTGGGGACTTTTACGCCCGAGGTTGTTCCATTCCAGGTAAAGACGATATCGTGATCAGGATTTACGCAGGATAAATCAGGCAGCTCCCCAAAATTGGCGGTCAAGGCATTAACGTCCGGGAGTTTCAATTGTTCCTTTATATCCGTAATCCAGCCTTTGCCGAAACTCTCCCATGCCAACACATCCACTGGCTTTGGTCCGAGCGTGGACCAAAGCACCAGTTCCACAGCGCCGGTATCGGAGGCAGGCACTATCGCTATCCTGTGATCTGCGGGCACTTCGAGAATTTCGCGTGTGCGGTCAATGGCCTGTTTCAGTTTGGCTTTTCCCACCTTTGAACGGTGCGAACGACCCAATGTTGCGTTTGTGAAATGCTCTGGCGTCCAACCCGGACGCTTGCTGCAGGGCCCCGATGAAAATCGTGGGTTACCCGGCTTCAATGATGGTTTCATTTTCCTCTATCCTTCCAGATAGTCGCACCCCGTTGGGGGGGCGTGGCCCATCGCGGACATTAGTCATCAACACGCGATTGTCAATCGCTAACCATCGGCTAACTCCGCTAAAAGGCGCCCTCAAATCAGGACGGAAATTGGGCTGTTATTTTTGGGGCAAAAGATTATGGCCTATGGGACCAATCCCGTCCCCGAAACCGGGCGCTGCTTCAATCGCAGCGCGAACATAATCCTGGGCTTTTTGGATCGCAGCCCCCATTTCGGCACCCTGGGAAATCTGGGCTGCTATGGCGCTTGCGAGTGTGCAGCCGGTACCGTGCGTGTTGTTACTTTGAATGCGGGAACGGGCAAATCTCTGTTCGCCATCTTGATAGACCAGAACATCGACGATCTCATCACCCGGTAAATGACCCCCGGTGACGAGCACAGCTCGGGCACCAAGCCCCCGTATTATTCGCGCGGCTCGCAGCATATCTTCCGGATTTTCAATGGCAATATCGGCCAGGAACTCCGCCTCCGGCAGATTGGGAGTTATAAGCGTGGCCAATGGAACGAGGGTAGATTTAAGGGTCTTTGCCGCTTCGCGTCCCAGCAATTCATTTCCTTCTGTGGCCTGCATAACCGGATCAATCACAAGGGGAATTTCGGCAGCCATTTCACCGATAACTGCAGCAACCTCGTTTATAATATCGCTATTGGACAGCATGCCAGTTTTGATACAATCGGCCCCAATATCTCCCAAAACCGCGCGCATACACTGCCCCACAAAAGCAGCTGGAATTTCCTGAATGTCCTGAACGCCAGTGGTGTTTTGCGCGGTCAAGGCGGTAATTGCGGTTGCAGCATAGGCACCAAAATAACTGATGGTCTTGATGTCCGCTTCAATGCCTGCGCCACCACCGGAATCAGAACCGGCAACCACCAATACCCGGCCCATGCTTCGGGCGGGGCTCATGCGACATTTTCGACCGTCTCACAAATGTCCCGAACAACGCTTTCGAGCAGGGCGCGGTCTTCGCCTTCGGCCATCACACGTATGACAGGCTCGGTACCCGATTTACGGATAAGTAATCTAGAATCCTTACCCAGTTTTTCTTCCATATCCCTGACCCGCTTTTTTACTTCACTATTTTCGAGGGCCGAAGGGCAAGAATAACGGGCGCTTTTCAGAATTTGAGGGTAAGGCTTAAAAACATGCAGCACATCGGACGATTTCTTACCGGACTCCTTGATCAATTTCATGACCTGCAGAGCGGCAATAATACCATCGCCAGTAGTCGAATAGTCTCCGAAAACAATATGACCGGACTGTTCGCCGCCCAAGTTCAGTCCTTTTTCTCTAAGCGCTTCAACTACATAGCGATCGCCAACCGAGGTGCGGATTACATCCACTTTGAATTTCTTAAGATATTTATCGAGCCCCATATTCGACATTTCGGTTGCCACCAGAGTATTGCCCTTCAAACGGCCTTCCTTGGCCCAGGCCGCGGCGACAAAACCCATGAGCTGATCACCGTCTGTCAGCACGCCCTTGTCGTCCGCTATCAAAACCCGATCGGCATCACCGTCAAGCGCCAGGCCCAGATCCGCTTTATGTTTCCTGACCAGATCGCACATATATTCAGGATAGGTAGAGCCGCATTTTTTGTTGATATTTTTACCGTTGGGTGAAATCCCGAAGGCCAAAACTTCGGCACCGAGTTCCGTCAAAACCGTGGGTGCGGCCTTGTATCCGGCTCCATTGGCGCAATCAATCACCACCTTCATGCCTTCAAGGGTAAATCCCGAAGGAAGAGTATTTTTCACATGCTCGGTGTAGCGACCGGAAACATCTTCCAGACGCTTGGCGCGTCCGGTAGCGGTGGGGGGTGCCAGATGATCCTCAAGGCCGTTATCCATCATTTGTTCGATTTCATATTCGGCTTCGTCGGAAAGTTTGTAACCATCCGGACCAAACAGTTTAACACCGTTATCCTCATATTGATTATGGGAAGCCGTCAGCATCACACCCAAATCGGCACGAAAAGATTTGGTCAGCATGGCAATGGCAGGGGTTGGCATTGGCCCCACCTGAATAACGTCCATACCAACGGCCACAAATCCGGCCACCAGAGCAGGCTCAAGCATGTAACCAGATAATCGCGTGTCCTTCCCAATGACAATTCGATGGCGATGATCGCCACGGCAAAAATAACGACCCGCAGCCATGCCAATGCGCATGGCAACCTCGGGTGTCATCGCACCACTATTGACGGTTCCCCTTATACCGTCAGTACCAAAATACCGTTTGTTCATATTTTCGATCGAACCCCAAGTTTTCTTTATCCATAACGATGGCCAAATTACCCCATACCTAACCTGACCTAAACTGAAACATGATTACCAAGAGCAAATGAGTGGTTTTTCAATTAGTTATTGTGGTTTATTAAACCTCACCGATCAAAATAGTCCCTAAGGGTGCACGATATTGAGAAAAACGTCAATCGCTTGTTGGGTTTCAGCCACATCGTGAACCCTGAACAATTGTACGCCCTGCCACAAGCCCGTCAACACTGCCGCAAGTGATCCTGGTAACCTCCCATGGGAATTATTTTCACCTGTGATCTTTCCAATGAAGCTTTTCCTCGAAACGCCCAGCATTATGGGACATCCCGTGCCGTGCAACATGGAAATACCACGCAATAAAATCAGGTTATGCTCTAGAGTCTTACCAAATCCTATACCCGGATCAATAATAATGTTGTTCCTCGAAATGCCCCCAGCCACAGCAGCCTCAATCCGGGCCATCAAGAAATCAAAAACGTCAAGAAGCACATGGTCATAACCAGGGTCAATTTGCATTGAACTGGGGTCGCCCAGGGCATGCATCAAAATTACCGGCAAACCCTCGCCAGCTACACAGTCCAAAGATTTAGGATCAAAGGTCAGCGCTGAGACATCATTGATAATGCTGGCACCATTATCTGCGGCCGCTTTCATCACCCGGGATTTTCGGCTGTCGATGGAGATGGGAGCGCCACAATCCCGAAGCCCTTCAATCACAGGCAGAACCCTCGCCAGTTCATCTGCTAGCGGGAGCTCCACAGCGCCGGGTCGTGTGGACTCTCCACCGATGTCGACGCTTTGGGCCCCTTCGCGGAGAAGTCTCTGGCCATGAGCCACGGCCAATTCCGCATCCAGAAACTGACCCCCATCGGAAAAACTATCCGGTGTTACATTGATGACGCCCATAATGTGGGGTTTTTCGAATGATAAGGGATGATTGTTTTTGAGTGGAATATTCCGCCGCTCGGCGCTCAGCCGATCGATCCATATTTCGAGGGCCTTGCTGTGACCTTCCGGCAATTCGGTGCTTGCGCGCTCGATTTCTTCCATGCCTACAATCATGGAGACGAGCGGCTGGCCTTTTTCGCGGAAGATCAATTCCACTGCGGAAAATCCCATGGGCCCACCGGCAAGCGACCGACAATGGGGACTGTTTTCCTTAAGCGGCGAGAATAGCGTTGGACGCACATAAAGATGCCCGTCCTCTGGTATGTGGTCAAACTGACTGCCCATGACTTCGCGATCCAGAGATAAACTTCAGACCCGACTCCGGAACTCTAGCTTTCGGGCTGAGGTTCGGGACCAGAACCAAAGGTCTTTTTACCCTTATTCGTTTGCTCATCCTTGCCGGTGGAAGGCACCGAGCTTTTAACCTTGGTCTTGGCTTTTGACTTCTTGTCCTTTTCAGATGTGGCAGCCGTACGGTCAACCTTCCCGGTTTTCAGCAGTTCTTTCAATTCATCGCCCGTCAGGGTTTCATATTCCAGCAGAGCTTTGCCAATCAGACGAAGGTCTTTGATGTTGTCCTTCAGAATCTTGGTGGCCTTCTCATAGGCATTTTCCACAAAAGCTCTTATTTCTTTATCTATCAGTTCGGCGGTCGCCTCCGATACATTTTGCTGGCGCGTCACTGAATGACCAAGAAAAACTTCTTCTTCGTTATCTCCATAGAGCAACGGTCCCAGTTTATCGGACATGCCATATTTCGTGACCATGCTTTTGGCCATTTGGGTGGCAGATTTAATATCGCTGGAGGCCCCGGAAGTGACCTTATCATAGCCAAAAATAAGCTCTTCTGCCACACGTCCACCCATGGCGATGGCCAGATTTTGATGCAACTTTTCTCGGCTGATTGAATATTCGTCACGCTCGGGCAGACGCCAGACCATGCCCAGTGCCATGCCGCGCGGAATGATGGTCGCCTTGTGAATGGGGTCTGTAGCCGGGCAGTGCATTGCAACAAGAGCATGACCAGCCTCATGATAGGCGGTCAGTTTCTTTTCTTCTTCTGACATAACCATGGAGCGTCTCTCGGCTCCCATCATCACCTTGTCTTTGGATTGCTCAAATTCATCCATGGAGACCAGACGCTTGCCTTTTCGAGCGGCGAGAAGTGCGGCTTCATTCACCAGATTTGCGAGATCAGCACCGGAAAAACCGGGCGAGCCACGGGCAATAAGACGCGGGTTAACATCGGGGGCCAAAGGCACCTTCCGCATATGCACTTCAAGAATTTTCTCACGACCGATAATGTCTGGCAAGGGGACCACCACCTGCCGGTCAAAGCGTCCCGGGCGCAGCAATGCCGGGTCCAGAACATCGGGTCGATTGGTGGCAGCGAGCAGGATAATACCTTCATTGGTCTCGAAGCCATCCATTTCCACCAGCAATTGGTTGAGCGTTTGCTCGCGTTCGTCATTACCGCCGCCAAGCCCCGCGCCTCGATGCCGTCCCACGGCATCAATTTCATCGATAAAGATAATGCAGGGTGCTTGTTTTTTGGCTTGCTCAAACATGTCACGCACGCGGCTGGCACCGACGCCCACAAACATTTCAACAAAATCCGAACCCGAAATAGTGAAAAAAGGAACTTCCGCCTCGCCTGCAATGGCTCTGGCCAGAAGGGTTTTACCGGTGCCAGGGGGTCCTACCAAAAGTGCGCCTTTCGGAATTCTTCCACCCAGGCGCTGAAATTTTTGCGGGTCTTCCAGAAATTCGACAATCTCCTCAAGTTCTTCCTTGGCTTCATCAACGCCCGCCACATCATCAAAAGTAACTTTTCCACGTTCCTCGGTCAAAAGCCGGGCCTTGGATTTGCCAAACCCCATGGCGCCACGACCACCGCCCTGCACATTGCGCATGAAATAAATCCAGACCCCAATCAGCAGCAACATGGGGAACCACGCTATAAATGTTCCAATCAGAAATCCGCTGTCCGCTGGCTCTACCTTAAAACGAACATTATTCTCACTCAGTCTTGAAATCAGGTCCGGGTCATCGGGCAGGTAGGTTGTGAAAGGAGTTGAATTTGTAAAAAAACCATGAATTTCACCGCCCTGTATCACAACTTCCCGGATACTACCCTGCTCCACAGCATTGATAAATTCCGAATAATCCAGTTCCTGCTGGCCAGCAACATTGCCCGCCCCCTGAAACATGTTAAACACACCCGCCAGGACCAAAATGACCACCAACCAGACCAGGGCATTTTTGCCAAAATTTTTCACAGGGCCGTTCCTTTCAGTTTATCTTATTGGGTCAACCAGACCTTCGGCGATATTCTGGACCGCAAATGTTCACTATCGCGTCAATTCGTTCCTGGCCAGATAGTCCTCACCTTTATGAGAGATAATGTCAGTTTACGGTTCTACAAGCCAATTTTTCGTAATTAACCCCAATATTAATGCTGCTTGCTGTTCTCCGCCCCACCGGTCTCATCACCAAAATACAAACCTGAGGGTAAAGCACTCTCAAAACGCCAGTGAGTGTTTTCCAGTTCAGGATAACCCAAATTTGGCACGGCGACAAATTTTCCCTGATTCCTGAGCGCCGGAAGGGCCAAACGAGCAGCATAGGGGCAGCCGGTTTTGGTCACATCGGGATATTGTTTTGCCAGCATCAGCCAACCCTTTTCACCCAGCACTCCAAGCATTACAGCGGGTGCAGTTTTTGAAGCATGAATGTGATAGCGGCCATCCCAAAGCACCGTTCCGCCGGGTTCAAGTGCTCGTTCATCAGCGATCGCGGCCGCCTCACGGCAGACCAGAATCTTATTCTTTTCAGGCATGTCAACGGGTTCAAACAATACGCCCCCGAGGGTAAGGCCCTTCAAATTTCCGTTCACAATCTGGTTCAAAAGATTTTCTATACTAACCAGACGCGGGGGATATTTTGCCCCACCCAGCACCCGGACCAGGCGACTTAAATCCCGGAGTTGAATCTCTTCCGGCGCATCCAGAAAAAGCTGGTGATCCAAAATTCCAAACCCGGCCATTTCGCCAGCCATTCCGAATGTGAAGCATTTTTGGAGATGAGCGTTCGCGTAATATTCAAGAGCATAACGTGATCGCGCCATATGTTTGGCGGTGGTTGCCAGCCTCTGATTGTCCAGGCCTTCAATCTCCCCTCGTTCAAGAAAGTTTCTGACGCGTGTTCTGAGAAAACGCAGGTCTGTATTTGAAGGATCCTCAATCCAGTCCTGGCCTCTTGCTTCAAGGGTCGCTTGCAGTCTTGCTTTTGGAACATCAATCAAGGGTCGGATCAAAAGCGGCCTCTTTTCACAGGCAACAGGGGGGGAAATCTTTGCCATGGCAGATAAACCATCTACGCCACTGCCCCGGGCGAGACGCATGAGAAATGTTTCCGCCTGATCATCCCGGTGATGGCCAAGAAGCAAATAGTCCACATCATGGTCACAGCACCAGGTCTCAAGCGCAAGATAACGAGCCTCCCGCGCCCGTGCCGGCAATCCACTGCCGGGCTTCAGGTCGTCCGCCCTCAGAATATGGTGCTCGATTTTACGGGCAGCCATCCAGTGCGCAACCTGTTCAGCCTCACAACCAGACTCCGCCCTCAAACCATGATCAAAAGTCAGAGCCGTAACCGAGCCCCATTCTGCCGCCAGAATGACGAGCGCCATACTGTCAGAACCACCTGAGCAAGCCACCACAAACTTGCCGGCATCCGCTGGCATGCCAAGCTGGCCCATCAGGGCAGAAAAATCCTCAACTGTAAGCGGGGAATTCATGTGATTTTTTTGATGTTCCTCAGGAACACTCATACTGGGTAATTTCAGAGATCGCCATATCAATAATATTCTGTGGCGCATCGGGATAGCGAATTTCCAATTGCAGGAATGCTGCACACGCCTCTTCAACCTGACTCATGCTGGCGAGGGTAAGTCCCAGCTTTAAAAGACTGTCTGCGCCCTTGTTCCCGTCGCCAAAATTCTGATAACCTTCAAAAAAGGCTCGCAAGGCGCGGGGAAAATCTTTTCTTACATAATAAGTCTCTCCCAGCCAATATTGGGCATTGCCCGCCAACGGATGATCGGCATGCTCATCCAGAAAGGCGAGAAAGGCCTGTTCGGCACCGGGATAATCTCCCCGCATCAAAAACCCGAAAGCAAAATCATACCGCTCGGCAGGCGTTCCTTGGGGCAAGAATTCCGGCTGACGACCGGGCTCGGACAAGGAGGCGACTTCCAGAACTTCGCTTTCTCCGGTATTTTCGGATGGGAAGTCGGCAGTTCTAACTGCCCTGTTTTTATTACGCTCTAAATCGTCTCGCGTTCCATTTTCATCTGAGGCAAAAACAGTTCCTGTCTCCAGGTCCTGAAAACGAAATTCCATATCGGCCTTGAAAACCTCAAAAGCAGCCAGTAATCGATCCTGCCCATAGACCATTTCTTCCACCTGGCCCGTTAACTTTCTGACCTGGGTATCCATGCGGCCAATACGGACTTCCATGTCGGCAAAGAGAACCGCACGGGATTCCTGGTTCAGGGCATTTTGTTGTTGCTCGAGAAAATATCCCCTGATTTCGGCAATTTCCGCCTCAAGACCGATCATCTGCTGCTGCAACTCCCGCACAGTTTTTCGGCTCTGGGCAGAGGCATCGCCTAGTGGCCAGACGGCAATAACCGCCGCCAGCAAAAGCAACAGGCCCGTTCCAGCTATAATTTTCCGATATTTCAGCATAGATGCCATAGGGATATCTGTCTTTCCACCATATAATTCGCCCCACGCCATCAGCCAAACATCAAAATCTGGCAGAAAATGGGCGCGGGGCGGAAAATCGTCGGTAAAATAGTTCTTGGCTTAACGAACCACCATCACAGCCCGGCGATTCTTAGACCAGGCAGATTCGGTTTGCATGGGGTCAATCGGGCGTTCCTTGCCATAACTGATGGTATCAATTCTATCGGCAGAAACACCAAGGGCGACCAGATAATTTTTGACCACAACGGCCCGGCGATCTCCAAGGGCGATATTATATTCCCGCGTTCCCCGCTCATCACAATGGCCCTCTACCACAACGCGTGTATTGGGAAACTGCCTGAGCCAAGCTGCCTGTTGTTGCAATTGCCTCCTGGCGACCGCGCTCAACTCCGCACTGTCGTACATGAAAAACATGCGGTCACCAACATTGGCATCCAGATGCGCTTGCGTACCCGGAGTGGGACCCATATCAATGACATCGACTTCCACGTCATCAGCAAGAATAGCGCCGGGACCACCACTGCTATCATCTTCAACAACAGTATCAGCCATAGTAGCCGTACCTATTTGATCATCTGATGACGCACAGGCTCCAAGAAAGGCAAGCATTCCAAACACGGTAAATAATTTCTTCAAAAGATGTTGCAGCGGCATTTTATAATCCCTTTCTACAGACCAGATTATTTATATACTCAAATTGAAAAATATACTCAAATTGAAAACTTCGTTCAAACTTTTTTTCGGTCAATTCCCGTATTCTTGATCGAATCCCCATCAAAACGGCGGCTTTGCAAAGGACTATAGAGAGCCTCTATCTGGCAATCAAGTCTATGCAGGGGGCCATCTCACGAGGTTTTTACCTAAAGGTGCCATTTATTGTATCAAAGGCGACCATGCAGGGTCTGATCCATCAAAGGGCGTTACAACTAAACGCTCATTAAAACCGGTCAGATCCACGGACCAGAGTTCGGTTTCCCCTCCCTCCCCGTTGGCGAGCATTGGTGTCAGGCGAAAAAACATCAAAACCCTGCCATTGGGTGACCAGGTAGGCGCTTCATCCTGATAACTGTTGGTTAAAAGCCGCTCTCCTGACCCATCAGGCCGCATTACGCCAATACGGAATTTTCCGTCACCAATTTTTGTAAAGGCAATCAAATCGCCTCGCGGGGACCACACCGGCGTTGCAAACCGTCCATTGCCAAAAGATATCCGTCTGATATTATCCCCATCGGCATCCATGACATAAATCTGCTGCGATCCACCGCGATCCGAATTAAAAGTGATAAAGCGATTGTCCGGGGAAAAGGAAGGCGAAGTATCAATGCCTGGATGGGTAGTCAGACGACGCACATCGCGGGTTCTCAAATCCATGACATAAATATCGCTGTTTCCGTTTTCAGCAAGACTCATGACCACCTTGTTTCCGTCCGGTGAAAATCGTGGTGCAAAAGTCATGTTGGGGAAATCACCCAGCACCTCATGTTTGCCACTTTCAATATTATAAAGATAAACCCGGGGCTTATCATTGTAATAGGCAAGGTAGGTAATTTCCTGCCGGTTGGGCGAGAAGCGCGGGGTCAAAACCAGATCATCGCCATTGGTCAAAAATCGATGATTGGCACCGTCCTGATCCATAATGGCCAACCTCTTGATCCGTTCGGTCTTTGGCCCGTCTTCAGCAATATACACAATTCGGGTGTCAAAATAGCCGGCCTCGCCCGTCAATCGCCGATAAACCGCATCGGAAATGAGATGCGCAATGCGTCGCCAGTTTTGCGGTGGAGCCACATATCGCAAGCCGGTCATTTGACTTTCGGCAAAGACGTCCCATAGTCGGAATTCCACACGCATACGGCCATCGGATTCCAGTTCAGTCTTGCCGGTCACCAGGGCCTGGGCACCAATAGCGCGCCAGTTTCCAAAACCGGGACGAATTTCCGCGGCACTGATTTCTTCAATAAAGGCCGCCTTGTCGATCATCCTGAAAAGACCAGAGCGTTCCAGGTCCTGGGCAACAACCCCGGCGATCAGGGCGCTGACTTCAGCCAGTGTACCCGCCGGGGTATCCCTGTCCAGAACCGGAACCAGGGAGGGTACCGCCAGTGGCAGTGGTTCCACATTGCCGCGTGTTATATCAACCTGAATTTGAGCCGAAGCCTGTTGGGTTGTCAGGCTAAAGGCACAGAAAACTGCGAACACAATCAAACGAATAGTTTTAGGCATAGGTTCTTTGGTCCTTCCTTCATTCGGCTCTTAACCGCCCAGCATTTCTCTCGGGTCGAAATGAAACTCGATAACGCGCCACAGGTCATACTTGTCTTTTGGCAAGTCATAGGGAGCACATCGACGGATGGCCCGTGCCGCACTTTCGGCAGCGGCCCGGAAAAACTCCTGCCCGGGCTCCATCATTCTCTCTTTATCCAGAAATACCGGCGGTCGCGCAAGGGTGCCGTCCTGTGTCAGGTATATTTTTAGCCTGACATTCAAATCCTCAGCCCGTTTCGCTCCGGCCGGCACACTCCAGCAAAGCTCCACTCTTTGACGAATAATCGTTTGAAGGGTGGCCGTTGCCCGACGAGCCTCAAGAGCCGTCATGCGGGTGGCGGCAACTGCATCTTTAAGGGTTTGATCAAAATCAGGGCTATCCACCGCCTGGGGCTGGTCCGTAATCGAGCGATCAATGAGCGCGGCTATGCGGCTCGCGTCCAGTTTGTCGGGCGGCCTTGGTTTCTCGCGTGGGGTGAAAACCGGTGCAGGCGGGCGAACCTCTGCCTGCCTCGGGGGGGCGGGCTTGTCCTTGATGACGGCATCGGGCAGGGGAACCGTATCACTCTCTGAAATGGTTTCATGCGAACGGATATATTCGCTTCTGTCAACAGCGGTTCTAACTATCTTCTGTTCGGTAGATTTTTGTTTTTCCTTGATCCTGTCCAGTTCATCAACCGTCAGAATTTGCACGGATATGGGATCCAGCATTTCGGGTTCATCGCCCAGCAACGCAGGTATGCCAATGGTTCCTGCCACCACCAGTGTCCCATGGAAGGCTGCCGAAAAAATAAGTCCGAATTTCAGATCTTTCACGCCTGCACCTTGTCCACAATTGAAGTCCTCACTTAAAGGCCCTCGAGTAAAGCGATACGCCCGAAAGGACCGTTCGGGAAAAGACTTATCTGGGCCGTTCCGCAATCAGGGCCACGCGCCGAAAACCTGCCCCGTTAATGGCCCCGATAATCTCCATAATCCTCCCGTAGGATAGGGATTGATCGCCACGCACATAAATACGGGAATTCCGTCTATTTTCGGTTATCGCCCGCAACCTTGCCACCAGTTCGGGCAGGGCTACCTCAGTCTCACCAATAAATATGGCACCATTTTGATCAATGGTCACTTCGATGGGCTTATTATCATCCGGCAAGGTGGCGGCGTTGGCATCGGGCAAATCCACAGGAACACCAACGGTCAGAAGCGGGGCCGTCACCATAAAAATAATCAACAATACCAGCATCACATCCACAAAGGGCGTGATATTGATCTCAACCATGGGACGATATCGCCCCCTGCCCCCAATTCTGTCTTCTCCGAGCTGCATTGACATCTAGCTCACCTTTTCGTCCAGTTGGCGGGAAAGAATGGTGGAAAATTCTTCTGCAAAGCCTTCCAGACGACCGGCATAACGGGACATGTCTGTGGCAAGCTTGTTATAGGCAACCACCGCCGGAATCGCCGCCACCAAGCCCAGGGCTGTGGCCGCCAGGGCCTCGGAAATGCCCGGGGCCAGAACCGCCAGACTGGTATTGGAAGTGAGCGCAATAGCCTGAAAAGAACTCATAATGCCCCAGACCGTACCGAATAATCCAACAAACACGCCAGTCGCACCCACCGTGGCCAAAAAGCCCAGATGTCGTTCAAGTTTATCCAGTTCCCGTGCGATCGTGACCCGCATCACCTTGGTGATTCTGTCCTGCATGGAGGGCGCATTGATAACCGCACCTGTGGTTTTCAGCGATCTTTGCCACTCGCGCATGGCAGCCACAAAAACCATGGCCAGTGGATGGCTTGGACGCTTTTTGATTTTCTCATAGAGATCATCCAGGGTTTTACCCGACCAGAAGGACTCTTCAAAACCATCCGCTGCCCGCAATACTTTCCGCATCAGCATGAATTTTTCAAACATGATGGCCCAGCTCCAGAAAGACGCCAGAACCAGCAGCACCATCACCGCCTGAACCACAATGTCCGCTGTGACAAACATGCCCCAAAGCGAAAAATCCAGTTGGTTTTCACCAAGATTGACAACATCAACAATTTCAGTCTGCATCTTGATCTATCCCCCTTTTTCCCAAAGCTTCCCCAACGAGCAGGATTTTGAGTTTTTTGCCTAATGCCAGATCCATGCGGCTGGGCCTCCCATTATGGTCCAGCAGGGCGAGCCTGACCCTGGCTTCGCAAATTTCCTGATCCCCCCGCCATATCTTTTGATCCAAGGCGAAGCTTGCCCCGCCGATTTGTCTCAGCCTGCTGCGAACCTCGAGACTGTCATCCAGACGTGCCGGCAGCCGGTATTCGATGGCTAGAGACTTAACCGCAAACATGGCGGGATTGGGACCATTCATCATCTCTTTATGGGAGATGCCCATCAGGCGCAGAAAATCTGTGCGCGCACGCTCCATAAATTTCAGATAATTGCTGTGATAAACGATGCCCCCGGCGTCCGTATCCTCCAGATATATCCGCAGGGAAAAATAATGTTGGCTGGCTTTAATTTCACCAACATCAGGTTTAGTCGCCATGCGGAAATTATTCCTTTTGATCAAGCAGCCCAAGCTGGGCGGCTTCGGTGTTTTTGGGCGCAGCGAGGCCCAGATGGGCATAAGCAGCTTTGGTCAACACCCTACCCCTTGGTGTTCTTTGCACCAGACCCGTCTGCATCAAATAGGGCTCAATAATGTCTTCTATGGCATCCCGGGGTTCAGACAAGGCAGCCGAAAGGGTTTCAATACCAACCGGTCCGCCTGAATAGGTCTGGCCGATGCAGATCAGATATTTATGATCCATAGAATCAAGACCCTTGGCGTCCACTTCCAGCTTGGTGAGTGACGCGTTTGCCACCTCCTTGTTGATTTCGTCATGGCCCGAGACAAGGGCAAAATCCCTGACGCGGCGAAGCAATCTGCCAGCAATCCTGGGCGTCCCCCGGGAGCGCGATGCAATCTCCAGCGCACCATCAAGACTGAGATTTATTCCGAAAACCCTGGCGCCCCGTATCACCACTTCCTGCAAATCCTCGACCGGATAAAATTCAAGTCTGATGGGAATACCGAAGCGTTCCCGCAGGGGCGTGGTAATCAGTCCCGAGCGCGTGGTAGCCCCCACCAGAGTAAAGGGCGGTAAATCAATCTTGACCGAGCGAGCTGATGGACCTTCCCCAATCATGAGATCCAGTTGGAAATCCTCCATCGCCGGATATAAAATTTCCTCAACCGCCGGATGGAGGCGATGAATTTCGTCGATAAACAAGACATCATGCGGCTCGAGATTAGTAAGCAGCGCTGCCAGATCGCCAGCGCGCGCGATAACCGGCCCCGAGGTGGCGCGGAAATTCACCCCCATTTCCCGCGACACGATTTGCGCCATGGTGGTTTTACCCAACCCCGGTGGGCCAAAGAAAAGCACATGATCCAGGGCTTCACTGCGCTTTTTTGCCGCATCGATAAAAACCCGTAAATTCTGACAAACCTGCCTCTGACCAATAAACTCCGCCAACAACTGGGGTCTGATGCTGACCTCCTGCGCATCCATATTTTGCGCTTTTGGGGCCACCGGGCCTTTGTCTCGATCCTCTGCAATTTGATCGCTCATGCGCCCAGTTCCTTCAATCCCGATCGAACCAGATCATCCAGGGCACAATCAGAGCCAAATTTCCGCTGGGCGCTGGCCACGGCGCTATAGGCCTCACTCTGGCCATACCCCAGATTGGTGAGCGCCGAGACCGCATCCTGAAAATC
Organism: Pseudomonadota bacterium; assembly: GCA_022571175.1. Lineage (GTDB taxonomy): Bacteria > Pseudomonadota > Alphaproteobacteria > Sphingomonadales > SMXR01 > JACZYI01. The sequence continues at coordinate 6,690 of JACZYI010000007.1, read as the reverse complement.
ATGGTTGTCAACATCGATCTTGCCATCCCCCGAGGTCTTACCCAGACCCGCCGGTAAAGCAGCGATTTTATCCTTGAGTTCGTTGGTGATGCGCGCAGCAAGTTTGGGGCCCACTTTATGAGCTTTGGTGAGTGCGGCTTTATCTTCAGAGGCAATGGCCACCAGAAGCGCAGCCGGTTCCATCACGGACAGGACCGCCAGTGCCATTTTTGCCCCCACCCCCTGGACGCTGGTGAGCAGGCGATAAAGGTCACGCTCGGCAGAATCCATAAAGCCAAAAAGATGAATATGATCTTCCCGCATATGGGTCTCGATCAGCAGTTCGGTCGCCTCGCCCGGGACGGGCAACTTGGTCAGCATGCGTCTGGAGCCATAGACCAGATAGCCCACCCCGCCTACGTCAATAATAACCCAGTCTTCACCGACGCTGTCTATAATTCCCTTGAGCTTTGCAATCATATTTGCCCGCCCCCCGAGGCTACGGCTTCCCGAAAATATTCCGAGGGCATATTGTGCGCATGACAAATGGCAACCGCAAGGGCATCAGCAGCATCATACCCGTGAATTTTGATCCCCGGCAATAATATCTTGACCATGGCATAGACCTGTTCTTTGCCCGCATGGCCCACACCCACCACCGCTTTTTTTATATGATTTGCCGCATATTCCGCCACCGGAATACCTGCCAACGCAGGCACCACCAAGCTTATTGCCCGAGCATGGCCCAGCTTCAGGGTGCTGACAGGATTGCGGTTCTGAAAGGTTTCTTCCACCGCAGCCGTCACCGGTTGCCATTCGGCCACAACTTCCTGCAATCCATCATGCAATTCCACAAGTCTCTCGGCCAGGGATTTGCTCGCTGTGGAGCGTACGGTTCCATTGGCTATATGGGTGAGGCGCGTACCCGAGACCGAGATAATACCCCACCCGGTTTTAATCAAACCCGGGTCCAGTCCCAATACACGTTTACTCAGAGGCATGGTTTTAACCGCCTAATTTTTCCATTATTGCATCCGGCACATCATAATTGCCGAATATTTCCTGAACATCGTCATTGTCATCCAGGGCATCCAGCAATTTGAATAATTTAACCGCCGCTTCTTCATCCACCGGTACTGGATCTTTGGCGTGCCAGGTCAGCTTGGCCGATTGGGACTCACCCAGGCTGGGCTCAAGGGCGCGAGCCACTTCATGCAAATCATCAGCGCTGGTGTAAATTTCATGACCCTCGCTGGTGGATTCCACATTTTCGGCCCCCGCTTCAAGCGCGGCCTCAAAAACCGTATCCGCATCCCCAGCCTCCACCGTATAGGTGATGAGACCCACATGCTCGAACATATAATTGACACTGCCGGTCTCACCCATATTGCCGCCGCTCTTGGAAAAAATCATACGAAGATCAGAGGCAGTCCGATTCCGGTTATCGGTCAGGGCATCAACAATAATTGCCACCCCGCCGGGACCAAAACCTTCATAACGTACTTCGTCATAGGATTCTGCATCTCCGCCCTGGCTTTTCTGGATCGCACGCTCGATATTATCCTTGGGCATGCTCTGTGATCGCGCCGCCGATATGGCCGCTCGCAATCTCGGATTTTTATCGGGCTCGGGCAGGCCCATCTTGGCCGCAACAGTTATTTCCCGCGCCAGTTTGCTGAAAAGCTTGGAGCGCTTTTTATCCTGAGCGCCCTTGCGGTACATGATGTTTTTAAATTTGGAATGGCCCGCCATGACACATCATCCTGTCTATTACCGTCTAATGGTCACAAGATGTAGCACAGGAACAGCCGAATTCCGAGCCCTCAGCCGCCATTTTTTTGACCGATCCTGAAAGAAAACACTCTATTCGGGCCGGATGCTCTTCAGCCGACCACCCAGGCGAACCGGTGAGATTGTTCTGGCCAGACCGGACTTGTCATCGGTCTCCACATAGACCGCACAGAATGTGGCCTCCCCCATGGCAGGTTTGAAACGTTCGCGGCCAATTTTTTTGGTAAAACGACGAAGCGGTTCTTCCTTGTCCATGCCAATCACCGAATCATAATCACCGCACATGCCGGCATCGGTTTGATAGGCCGAACCCCGGGGTAGAATTTGCGCATCCGCGGTGGGAATGTGACTATGGGTGCCGACCGTCATGGACACCCGGCCATCCACATATTGTCCCATAGCCATTTTTTCCGAGGTGGCCTCGCCATGAATATCGACGATGATGGCGTGTGCGGTCTGACCAAGCCCGTAGCGGGAAAGAGCGTCATTCACGCCGGCAAAAGGATCATCAATGGCATCCATAAAAACCCGGCCCATGGCATTGATGACTATTACTCTGCGTCCATCAGCCAGTTTATAATCCCCAACGCCTCGACCTGGCGTGCCTTTGGGATAATTCAGGGGCCGCAATATGCGTTTCTCGGAATCCATAAAGGGCATAATTTCCTTCTGGTCCCAGATGTGATTGCCGGAAGAGATACAATCGATACCGGTCTCGAACAACTGCTCGGCGATCTTGGCGGTAATGCCAAACCCGGCCGCAGCATTCTCGCCATTGGCTACCACAAAATCCAGGCCCAGGTCTTTCCGCAAATCGGGTAAATGAGTGGCAACAGCGGTCCTGCCCGAGCGACCCATAATATCACCGATAAAAAGTAGTCGCATGGCCTAACCTCTCATTGCTCGCTGGATTGGTTTCGTCCGCCCGCCAGATGAATGCCTGTTTCCGTTACCATCATATCCAGCGGTTGGTCGTGATTTTCTCGCGGCACACGGTCTACCAACTGGCCCGCAAATGCAAGGCCCACGGCCAAAACACCGCCAGACGAGCGAAGTTGGCTGATGGCCCGGTCATAATGACCGCCCCCCTGCCCCAGACGATAACCCTCTCCGTCATAGGCCAGAAGCGGAACCAGCAGTATCCGGGGTCGAACTTCGGGCGCGCTCTCATCCGGTACCATTTCACCGAATAATCCAGCAACCAGCGGCTCGCCCGCCTGCCATTTCCGGAACAGAAGACCTCCCTGATCGGCTCGGCACACCGGCAGTGCTGTTTCATGTCCCCGCCGGGCCAGGTCACGGAGGGCAGATCTAGGATCAATTTCAGAACCCACCGGCCAATAACCGGCAATGACTTCTCCCCCCTCATGGGGCTTGATTAGGGACAACAGATGGCGAGCCAAATCTTCCGCCACGTCTTTTGGGGCCGTATCAAATAAATGCCCACGGACCTGGCGTGCCTCTGCCCGCGCAGCAACTTTTGTTTTTCCGATTGAATCTGCCCCCAAGATGATCACAGCCTTTCAAGCTAGCATGGCAGGCCCGCCCTGGCCGTAACATCATGTGTCATCCTCCAAGACCTGATAAATCAGGTGGGTGCCGTATATTCTGGACCACGGTCCAGTTCAGGGACAGCTCCCTAGAGTCTCTCATCGCCCCGGGGATATTTGATGTCTCTAACCGGGCAGCACCTGCCACGATTGTTATTTAAGCACTCGGGAGACTGGCTGCAATCTTTTCTATTTTTTTTGTGGCGCCGTCCATGGTCTTGATCATGCGCCTGGCGGGGTCCTCTTTCGACTTGTCCTTGGGTCCGTCCCGGAATTCAGAAAATTCATCCGATATCAAAATAGCCGCCATCAACAAAAGATGGGCTTCACCGACCTGACCGGTGATCTTGATAACCTCCTCAACCTTCTCCGCAACTTTCTCGCCCAGCCCGCGAAGCCGGTCTTCCTCGCCGTCCTGGCAGCCGAGGGTGTAGGTTTGTTCATTTACAATAACGCTGATTTGTCCCATGGCATTATCCTCCGACTGTTACTTGGTGACCGGGCTCAAAATAGTTTTAGTTCAAGGCCTGTTCCAAGCAGGCAATGGTCTTGTCAACCCTCGTCTTCAGCTCGGCCTTGAATTTCAATAAATCTTCCTCACTCTGACCGGATGGTTGAGCTGCCAGTTGTTCATATTTTTTCTTGAGAGTCTGAAAGGCTGCTTCAAGAGTTTCAAAGTCGTCTTTCAGCTTTTGAAATCCATCCTCCAGCACTTGCTTTTCAGCCGTGAGTACCTTGACTTGCTTCGGGGTATCCTTCAGCCCGCCAATGGCCTGCTTCAGAGATTCCACGGCCGCAGACAGCCGTTCTTCCGATTCGATAAAAAGATCAGACACCATACTCCCCCAAGTCTCTCAACTGGCTCATCGGTCATTAGAATAACGCACCGTAATGTTGCCAAGCCGGAGCATAAGAGCGCGGGGAAATAAAGGTCAACAAGCGAAGTTTTGACCGGCAATTTATCAAGGGATTCAAGGTGCTTAGGAGGCGTCTCAAAAGCATGATCTGAACCACCCTTTTCTCAAAAACCGTGAGAGAATCGGGAAACAGTGCCTTTGGGAGGCAAATGAGTATTGACGCCTGCGATGCCTGCCTTCATTGTGTCGCCAATCGAGGGGCAGTCGAGGACAAAACCGTCCTGCCTGTGAGTATCAACACCAAAATCAGCTAAAAAATTATGCCGGAAAGCATCGCCACGGCCACCACAGCAACAGAAATGGCCAACGCAATCCGTGCACTTTCCATGGATGCCGTCCAGAAGGCTAACTCGGGCCATCCCGGCCTGCCCATGGGTATGGCTGATGTGGCAACCGTGCTGTTCTCCGATTATCTGAAATTTGACCCCGCCCGGCCTCACTGGCCAGATCGGGATCGTTTCGTGCTCTCTGCGGGCCACGGCTCTATGTTGCTCTATTCAATCCTTCACCTGACCGGATACGAGCGACCCACCATAGAGGATATTAAAAATTTCCGGCAGCTTGGCTCGCCCTGCGCCGGACATCCGGAATTTGGCGAATTGCCCGGCATTGAGTCCACCACCGGTCCTTTGGGTCAGGGCATTGGCATGGCTGTGGGTATGGCCATTGCCGAGCGGCATTTGAACGCGCGTTTCGGTGATGCGCTGGTGGACCACCGGACCTATGCACTTGCAGGTGATGGCTGTCTGATGGAAGGCATCAGCCATGAAGCGGCCTCGCTCGCGGGTCATCTCAGGCTTGGCAAGCTGGTGGTGTTCTGGGATGACAATTCCATTTGTATTGATGGCCCGACTGATATGACCGTCAGCGACGATCAATGCGCGAGATTTGAGGCCCTTGGCTGGCATGTGTGCAAGACCGATGGCCATGATCCGGCCTCCATAAAAACCGCCCTGGATGAAGCACTCGCCAGTGACAAACCTTCGCTGATTGCCTGCAAAACCATCATCGGCTATGGCGCACCCAATAAACAGGGCACCTCGGCCACCCATGGCGCACCCTTGGGAGACGACGAAATAGCTGCGGCCCGGGATCAACTGGGATGGCCGTATAAACCCTTTAAAATACCCGACCATATTCGATCGGCCTGGCGGGCAACCGCTACCACCGGCGCGGCGGAAGCAAAGGCCTGGCAGGACCGGCTAGCCGAGGCCGGTGATGAGACCAGAACCGCCTTTGAAGCCGCCATCAGTAATCATCTTCCCGCGGGTCTCGATGAGGCCATAAGCCAATTAAAACAATCGCTTGTGAACGACTCTCAAAGCATGGCCACAAGAAAATCCTCGGAAGTGGCCCTGGAAGTCATAAATGGAGTAGTGACAACGACCATCGGCGGTTCGGCCGATCTGACCGGCTCCAACAATACCAAAACCAGCCAGACCGAAACCATTACGGCGGATGATTTTTCCGGCCGTTATATTTATTATGGTGTTCGGGAATTTGCCATGGGCGCGGTGATGAATGGCATGGCACTTCATGGTGGCATCATTCCCTACGGTGGAACTTTTCTGATCTTTTCTGATTATTGCCGCCCGGCCATCCGCCTTTCAGCCCTGATGGGCCTCAGGGTTATTTATGTGATGACCCATGATTCCATTGGCCTGGGTGAAGATGGCCCGACCCATCAACCGGTGGAGCATATTGCGAGCCTCCGGGCCATACCCAATCTGAACGTATTTCGCCCGGCAGACAGTATTGAGACCGCAGAGTGCTGGCAGTTGGCACTCAAGGATCAGAACCGCCCCTCAATCATGGCGCTCACACGCCAAGGCCTGCCGCTGGTCCGGATAAAATTCGAGAGTGATAATCTCTCGGAAAAAGGCGGCTATATTCTGAGTGAATCATCGGCTGATGCAAAAGTAGTCTTGATCGCAACCGGCTCGGAAGTCAGTGCGGCCTTGGGCGCGCAGAAAATACTGGAGACTGCCGGCACGCCTGCGCGGGTGGTCTCCATGCCCAGCCAGTCCCATTTTGACAATCAGCCGGAAGAGTATAGACAATCGGTTCTGGGGCAAAACCTGCTCCGGGTCTCGATCGAAGCCGGCGTCACCCGCGGCTGGGAACGCTATGTAGGCATTATGGGACTCCGGATCGGGGTCAATGAATTTGGCCGCTCGGCACCCGGCAAGGATGTAATGGACCATTTTGGACTGACCCCGGATGCTATTGCCGAAAAAATACTGGAAGCGCTCAAGGCAGAAAGATAAATAGAAACAACTGCTCAAACTGTTTTATTAAGGCACTGGAGGAAGAACATGACGGTACGCGTTGCAATTAATGGATATGGCCGCATCGGTCGGCTTGTACATCGAGCCATGGTGGAAAGTGGCCGCGATGATATTACGCTGGTCGCCATCAATGACCTGGGCGATATTGAAATGAATGCCTATCTC
>JACZYI010000006.1 GCA_022571175.1 Pseudomonadota bacterium | reverse complement strand
CCTCACCCGGATGCCGCCCAATACGCAACCCCTGTCAAAGGTCTATATCTGTGTGGTTCTGGCGCACACCCAGGGGGCGGTGTTACCGGGGCACCAGGCCGAAATGCCGCCAAACGTATCCTGAAAGACCTTTCGAAATTTAAATGATCAAAACCTTAAACCCAGCCCTTGAGGGAAGCCCGCTTAAAGGTTACCTGAAATTTGCCATTCCGTCGGTTATTGCGCTTTTGGCCATGTCGGCAGCGCCTATTGTCGACGGTTTGTTCATTGCCAATTATGTCGGCATCGAGGGCCTTGCTGCCGTGAACCTGATTATCCCTGTTTTCACAGTTGTCCTTGGTGGAGCTTATATGATTGCCATCGGTGGCTCGGTGACTGCCGGGAAGTTTATTGGGGAAAAAAACCAAGGGGCTGCCTCGGATGTTTTCAGCAAGACCTTAATTGTTGGGATTCTATACAGTTTTTTGCTTTTGTTTGCCGGGAAAGTTTGGACCGAGGAGCTGTTTTACCTGCTTGGTGCACAGCCAGACCTGTTTCCATTGATGCACGATTATCTTGACTGGCTGGTGTGGTTCCTGCCGACCTATATTGTCGGGATTGTTTATTATTATTATGTTCGGATATCCGGTTTCCCGACCCTGGTTTCGGTCGCCATTGTTGTCGGGGTTCTAGTTAATGTGGTTTTGAATTACATCCTGATCGGACTTTTGGGGTATGGCATGACCGGCGCAGCACTTGCCACAGGGATTTCCTCGATCGTGATGTTGGTGATAATGCTGACCTACCGGCTTTTTAAAGATAGTTGGCTCAGGTTCAGCTTTTCAAAATCGGGGTGGAGGGTCATGGCCAGTGCCGCCTATAACGGTATTTCCGATTTCATGGATGAGATTTCTGGTGGCATTGTCGCCTTTGTCTTAAACCTGCTGATCATTCAAACCTGGGGCAACGGTGGGGTTGCGGCCTTTAGTGTTGCAATTTACAGCCTTTATGTCGGCTACCTTTTTTATTTTGGACTATCGGAGGCCCTGCAGGCTGTATCCAGCCAGTGTTTCGGTGCAAGGAATGTTTATCGGCTACGGGCATTTTTAAAAATAAACACAATTATGGTGGTAATATCCGGGGCTCTTTTGACGACTATATTATTTTTCTTTGGAGAAGTTTTCATCGGCTTTTTCATTGATCCGAGTGAGGCGGACCTGGTTGCCCTGTCCAGGAGTTTTATTTTGGTTCTGTCGCCCATTTTCATTTTCAACGGGCTGAATATCATGATTTCCGGGTACCTTACCGCTGTTCACCGCCCCGGACCCTCAGCCTCAATAGCGGTTTTAAGGGCAATGATTTTCCCCCTCGGTTTGCTTTATATCCTGATTGAATTTTTCCCTGATGTTCCCTTCCCGGCAGCGGTAACGGGCGGGGAAATACTGGCACTGGTTTTGGCCGTTTTGCTTTTTATAAAGTTCAGACCAAGTAAGGTTGTTCCTCATCCAAGCCCGGCTTCCAAAGATTCTGTTTGATTTTTATTTGCCTTTTTTCACTATTTGTGATCACTAAATTTACAGCCAAAGGAAACGTATGCCGAACGCGGGGGATTCAATTCTAGGTCACAAACACCTTAATGGGTGGAATTTGTTTGGCCTGATTGTCTTTTTGATTTCTGTGGCGGTAGTATCCCGGCTCACGCAAATTAATACGACCAATCCTGCTGATATTTCCGGAATGATTCAGTTTTCGGTTCGACTGGCAGTACCCTGGTTATTTGTGGCGTTCGCTGCATCCTCGCTGGTCTATTTATTCCCGAACAATTTGACCAAATGGATCATGCGCAATCGTCGGTTAATTGGCCTTTGCTTCGCGGCAGGAATGGCCTGGCAGCTGTTTTTCATTTTGTGGTTCGTTATTGGGTCTTTTGATTACTATATGGCGGAAGCTTATAGTTATTACGATTTGTCTGAACAAATACCGGGGTATATGGTTCTTTTCGCCATGACTTTCACGTCATTCAAGTTTGGACGAAGTATGCTCAGTCCCCGGCAATGGCGAATACTGCATAAAGGGAGCATCTATTTCATATGGGCGGTGGTGTGGGGCACCTATTGGTTTGAACTTTATTTTTACGATGACATGTATGATGAACTTCAAACAATTGACTACGTTTATTACTGGATAGGAATTGCTGCCTGGGGGGTGCGCATCGTGGCGTGGGGCTTGAAACGGAGATTGAAGCAAAAACTGGAAGGGATGCCCGGATTGCCAGCCCTAATTGTCAGTGGAGGGTTAATTGGAATTGGTTTTTTCTTGCTATTATTTGGGAATCTCTGGACACCTTTAAACCCAGATACTTTTGATTCTTTTTCGTTTGCCGGGTGGGCGGCGCTTTTTGTTCCATACCTGGCCATGGTACCAATTTTTGCAGCCGCTGTAGTGGCTAGTCCGGCAAGGGGGTAATATGAGTACTGAAATGATAATTTTTGTCGGGGTAAGTATTTACCTTGTGGCCATGCTGGTTATTGGCATTGCCGTTGCCCGCCGGACAAAGTCCCAGGAAGATTTTATAGTGGCTGGGCGGCGTCTGCCGGTTTGGATATTAAGCGCGACAATTATTGCCACCTGGTTTGGCGGCGGCACCATGTTAGGCTCTGCGGGCATGGGCTATCAGGGTGGCTTTCTGGCCTCGATTGCCGACCCTTTCGGCGCTGCAGTTGTCATGTTTCTTATGGGTTTCTTTTTTGTCCGAACCTTTCGGCGCATGAAATTATTAACTTTCATAGAATATTTTGAGGATCGGTTTGGGAAGTTTGCCGGGGTGGTAGCCTCCATTGGCCTGATAGTGTCTAATGTTGGGTGGACGGGCGCGCTTTTGGTTGCGTTTGGCTATGTCTTTCAAACCCTGACCAACGTCCCGATGGAGTGGGGCATCCTGGGCGGGGCGGTTGTTGTTTTAGCCTATACCACCATCGGCGGCATGTGGGCTGTTGCCATAACGGACTTTGTCCAGGTGGTAATTATCGCCATTGGCCTGGTCATGCTGTTGACGGTTGTTTTGATAGACGTTGGCGGCTGGAGTACGATTGCTCCGCAACTTCCGGAACATTCATTCCGCATGATCCCGCTTGAGCATACTGCGGAAAGGTGGCTGCGCTATATGCGGCTGTGGCTAATTTTTGGCCTTGCAGACCTCACGGCGCAAACCCTGATACAACGTATCTTTGCCGCCAAGACTGAACGGGTTGCGCAAAACGCTTTTTATCTGGCGGGGTTTGGGCATCTGGCGCTGGGCGTTATTCCGGTCCTACTCGGCATTATCGCCAGTGTCACCATTCCCGGCCTCGACGACCCTGAGACCGTTATTCCAAGACTGGCAGTTGAACATTTACACCCGATAGCCATTGCTGTCTTTGTTGGGGCGATGCTGGCCGCTATCATGAGCAGTGCCGATAGTGCGCTCTTGGCCACCGCCAGTATCATAAGTGTAAATCTTGCTCCATTGTTTAAGAAGAATCTCACGGACAAACAGAAACTCCTGGTTACGCGGATTTCCATCCCTGTGGTGGGGATTCTTGCGGTTTACATTGCCCTAAAGGTTCAGTTGGTGCTTGAGCTTATGTTCGACGCCAATTCTTTTATTCTGGTTTGTATCATTGTTCCCTTCATTGCGGGGATTTGGTGGAAAAAGGCCAACCGCACCGGCGCCCTTTCGGCAATGGCTGTGGGCTTGTTGGCCTGGGGCGGATCTGAATGGTTTTTCCCAGAGATGGCGGGCGATGTCATTGGGCTTGTTTTTGCTTTAGTGACGATAATTATAGTCACAAACCTTACCCAAAAACAGGACCCGCCGAAGCCACTGGTAGATTGTGATGGCAAGCCAATTAGCCTCAAAGACCGTCTGGGTATTTTACCTTTGTTTTCGCGGAAAAAAGCCATTACAGATCAGTGATGAGGGACTCTAAGATACTGCTATTCGGGGAAGTCTGATCCTATCCGGCTCATGCCGTCCTGAATGTCCAGGCGGATGGCTTCTCTGAGAGCGGCCTCGTCTTTGTTCTTTAAGGCCTCAACTGCCATTTCGTGCTGGTCTACCAGAAGGGATGTGCCAAGACGACCAATAACCATGCGCATGAAAGGTCCAAACTGGAGCCAGACGCTCTCGATTAAACGAAGAAAGATGGGACATGCGGCGGCGCGATAAAGCGTGAAATGGAATTCCCAGTTTTTCAAGCTGTATTTGTCAGGGTCGCCTCTATTGATCGCCTCATCGAGCTCCTCGTCAATTCGCTGAAGTTCCCGAACCAGGGCTTTGTCGGCATGGGGCATGGCGCGGGCAGCAATCTCAGGTTCCAGCATGGTTCGGGCCGCCCAAATTTCTTGAAAACGCTTTTCTGTCATTGGGGCCACTGATATCCTGCGCGTGCTCCGTATTTCCAGCGCACCAAGCGCGACCAGGCGCCGTACCGCCTCACGCACCGGCATCGGGCTGCAACCCAATTGCTTTGCCAATCCCCTGATTGTCAGCGCCTTTCCAGGTTCAAAATGGCCCGTGATGATGGCGTAATAAAGCGTCTTATACGTCTCTTCGTGGGCAATCTTCCGGTCGGGAACGTCGTCCTTTTTATTTGATCCTCTAGGGGGCAAAGTTTGCTCTCTCTCCTTCCTGTGCCAAAACCGAATTCGCTGGTTTGGGCATAGGCGACACTGCCCCATCCTCTTGATTTCGTCAAGAAATACGGGCAAATGATGTAATTGAGGTTATCGAAAGCCAAAGTAAACCTAAATCCCGGATTTTTCTGATGCTGAAAATTTTGATTGTTGAGGGAAATGTAAAAGAGTTGCGTGACAAGGCCGTAAAGGCGGGGTCGGTGGCACAAAGCGATCTGTATCAAGAAATCCTGCACACCCTGGCAGATGATTTGATCTGCACAATAGTTTATCCCGCCGATGAAGACACGGTCCTGCCGGGGCAATCTGAATTGGCTGACTTTGACGGTATTGCCTGGACCGGATCAGCCCTTAACATTTACAATCGAAGCCCCGCGGTTGATCGTCAAATCGATTTCATGAAACAGGGACTTGGGGAAGAAACCCGAATTTTTGGCAGTTGCTGGGGATTGGAAGTGGCCGCTGTTGCAGCAGGGGGCGAGGTCGCCGCAAATGTAAAGGGTCGGGAGATCGGCATAGCCCGTGATATCCGGATCACAGAGGAGGGGCTTTCCCATCCACTATACAGAGGGAAACCCCCTGCCTTTGATGCCATCACCATTCACCTTGACCATATTGTTCGACTTCCTGCCGGATCCAAGGTTCTTTCGGGCAATGATATGAGCCAAGTTCAGGCGATTGAAATCAAGCAGGGAAAATCTCTGTTTTGGGGTGTGCAATACCATCCCGAATTTGATCTCGAATATATCGCCGGCCTTATCCGCAGATACAACAAAGTGTTGATTGACGAAGGCATTTGCAAGGATGAAGCTGATGTGGAAAAGTGGGCAGCCGACTTGACGACAGCGCAGCATGACGAGGGCGGAAATGACCTGAAAAGGCAATATTGTCTTGGCAGCGATGTGCTGGATTTCCGCTCTCGCTTATTGGAGCTGTCGAACTGGCTTGCCTACTTGCGGCAGGCTAAAACTAATGCCAGTACGAGTAAATAACAGGCGTCATCCATGATTCTATGCTTGAATGCCGGACAAGAAAGACTTAGCCTCATTTTGTGATCACAAATATGGTGAAGCATGCCGAATAGCGATGAGAATGCGAAAATCGAGAAATGGCTGAACGAAAACAGCGTTCAGGATGTTGAGATTCTGGTGAGTGATTTTGCCGGCATCAGCCGTGGCAAGAAATTACCCGTCAATAAATTTGTCCGGGCGCTGGGTTCAGGCGGCCTGCGGCTGCCGGAATCACTTTTTGGCATGACAATAGATTGTGATTTTATTGGCAACAAATATATCACCGACCTTGAAGAGGATGTGTTTCTAGAGCCAGATTTTGCCACCGCGGGGCTAGTGCCGTGGTGCGAGAGAGCAACTGCTTTTTTTATTTGTGATGTCAGGAAAATGGATGGCGCAATGCTCAGCATGGCGCCCCGTCAGGTCTTGAAAAATGTATTGTCGCTTTACGCCGAAAGGGGTTGGAAACCGATAATCGCACCCGAGTTCGAATTTACGTTGCTGGCCAGGGACGGCGACCCTGATAACCCGCCTGCATCCCCTGCCCCACCGACGGGTAAATCAGGCCGCCTGATTGTCGACAAAGGTATTCTTTCGATTGATGGCATCACCGAGTTTGGGTCCTTGTTTGACGATGTTCGGCGCTATTGCAAATCCATGGGACTGCCGGTGGATGCGCTGGTTCAGGAAACTGGAGTGGGTCAATTTGAATTCAATGTGGCGCATGGAGAGCCGCTGCACATGGCAGACCACTCGTTTCAGTTCAAAAGGATTATGAAATGGGCGGCGGTCAAGCACGGTCTTTACGCCAGTTTTATGGCCAAGCCCTATCCGGGCGATTTCGGCAACGCCATGCATATCCATCAAAGTGTTGTTGATGCAAAAACGGATCTGAATGTTTTTGCTGATAAGGATGGAAACGATACCGAACTATTTGGTGCCCATATCGCAGGACTGCAAAAATATGCAGCTGCGGCGATGCTGTTTTTTGCTCCTTATTCGAATTCCTATTTGCGTCTGAGCAGCAAACTAAGCTCGCCTGTAAATACTCACTGGGGACGAGAGAACCGCTCCGTTGGCTTGCGCGTCCCGGCCGGTGGGGGAGCGTCTCGCCGGATCGAGAACCGTATTGCCGGTTCGGATACCAATCCGTATCTGGCAATTGCTGCATCTTTACTTTGTGGATATCTTGGAATGATTGAAGGCGGCAAACCCTCCGAGCCTGTGACCGGGTCTGCCTATGGCCTGACGACCAATCGCCTGCCGCAAAACATCTATGCCAGTCTGAAAGCTCTGGAGGATTGTGACACCTTCAGAGATTTGCTTGGTGATGAATTTATCAGCACCTATCTCGATGTCAAAAGGGCAGAAGTAAAGACCAGGTCAAATGTCCTGTCGTCTTGGGACATTAAATACCTGCTGACCAATGTTTAACTGAGTGTACGCGAGAACCAGCCGGGGGCAATCCAGTCGAAAACATTCATGGGAATTGACCAACCGGGAATTAAAGTATGAAAAGATTCAACAGAAATACTGAAATATGGCAGCAGCTGGACCGGGACCACCACATCCATCCCTTTACCGATCCGGCACAGCTGAATGCCAAGGGAACACGCGTCATAACCAAAGCCGAAGGCTCGTATATCTGGGATTCGGAGGGCAACAAAATTCTTGATGGTATGGCGGGGCTTTGGTGTGTGAACGTGGGGTATGGCCGTAGCGAACTTATTGAGGCTGCCAACCGACAAATGAAAGAACTTCCCTATTATAATTCCTTTTTTCAAACGTCGAACCCACCACAGATTGAACTTGGCAGGCTGCTTTCGGAGGTGACCCCGGAAGGCTTTGACCATTTTTTCTATTCGAGCTCCGGCTCCGAAGCAAATGATACGGTTGTGCGGCTTGTGCGTCACTATTGGGAGGTGCAGGGCAAGCCTTCAAGAAAGGTTATTATCAGCCGACATAATGCCTATCACGGCAGCACTTTGGCTGCCACCAGCCTGGGCGGCATGAAATATATGCACAATATGGGCGGCTCTCTGTTGCCGGGGTTTGAACACATAAATCAGCCCCATTGGTATCTGGAAGGAGGAGACCTCTCGGAGGAGGAGTTCGGGCTGGCGCGGGCCAGGGAACTCGAAGACAAGATTAACGAGCTTGGATCAGATAACGTTGCGGCATTTATTGCTGAGCCTATTCAGGGCGCTGGCGGTGTCATTGTGCCACCCGATAGTTATTGGCCCGAGATTCAAAGAATATGCACGAAATATGACATTCTGTTAGTGGTCGACGAAGTGATTTGCGGATTTGGTCGCATCGGCAACTGGTTCGGTTCCGAGACCATGGGGATCAGCGCTGATATACTCACCATGGCAAAGGGCATGTCTTCCGGGTATCTGCCGATCTCCGCCGTGGCTCTGCATCAGCGGGTGGCAGACGTACTGATAGAGGGTGGTGAAATAAATCACGGCTATACTTATTCCGGGCATCCGGTTGCCTGTGCAGTGGCGATTGCCAACATCAACTTTATCCGCGACCATGGCTTGGTGGAAATGGTCAGACAAACTACCGGGCCGTATCTGCAGGAGGGCTTTCGGCAATTGGCGGAACGTCACCCGCTGATTGGTGAAGTGCGGGGCATAGGCATGATCTGTGCAATCCAGTTGGTCAAGGACAAGGATCAAAAGACGCTTTTTGCCAAAGATGAGGAGGTTGCCCTCAAGTGTCGCACTCACTGTTTCGAGAACAATCTGATCATGCGCGCTGTGGATCAGTCGATGGTCATGAGCCCCCCGCTAACCATAAGCAAGAGTGAAATTGATGAGTTGCTGGAAAAGGCCGAACACTGTCTTGACCTTACGGCCAGCGATCTTGGACTGTCCTAAAACGAAGATTTAATGGGGGTGACATTTCACTTGATAATTGAGCAGTTTGTGCACCATAATATGTGATCACAAATACGATATGATGCATGGACAGATGAAATGAACAAAGCGCCGGAACGCCAATCCTATTACGCCGCCACGGTCAATAATACGACTGAATATCCCCGCCTTCAGGGGGACGAGGTCGCAGATATTTGTGTCATTGGTGGTGGTTTCACAGGCCTTTCGGCGGCGCTCAAGTTGGCTGAAAGGGATTACGCGGTTACTCTCATAGAGTCGCATACAATTGGTTGGGGCGCCTCCGGCAGGAACGGGGGGCAACTGATCCGCGGGCTTAGCGGCCAGAAGGCCCTCAGAAAAAAATATGGACCGGATATTGAGGCATTTATCAACCGGCTCCGCTGGCGCGGAAATGAAATCGTTGAGGAGAATATCAGGAAATACGACATCGAATGTGATCTTAAATATGGATATATCGACTGCGCATTCAAGGACCGCCAGATGCGAGATCTGGAGGCTGAATTTGAAAAATCCAGTTCAATGGATATGGCGGATCACTTTCGTTTGGTCGGTGCCGATGAAATAAGCGAGTATGTCGGGACCTCGGTTTATAAAGGTGGTTTATTTAATGATCGTGACGCGCATCTGCATCCACTGAATCTTTGTCTGGGCGAAGCGCGCGCTGCGGCCGGGCTGGGTACAAAAATTTACGAACAGAGCCCGGTTCTCAGCATTACCCATGGCAAAGAGCCCGTGGTTCACACCAAACATGGAACTGTACGGGCAAAGAAGGTTATTCTGGCGGGGAATGCCTATCACTTGCTGGAGCAAAAGAAAGTCGGTGGTATTTTGTTTCCGGCGGGAACTTATATTATCGCCACAGAACCATTAAGTGATGACTTGGCCGACGAAGTAATGCCCCGTGATCTGGCTGCCTGCGATGTCAACGAAATGCTTGATTATTATCGCTTGTCCAGCGACAAGAGAATGCTGTTCGGTGGGCGGTGTAACTATTCAGGGCGGGAGCCCAAGGACATTAAAGCGACGATTCGCCCACGCATGCTGAAGGTTTTTCCGCAGTTGAAAGACGCAAGAATTGACTTCCAGTGGGGCGGGAAAATCGGCATTGTCATCAATCGAATTCCTCAAGTGGGGCGGATTGGCGACAATGTCTATTATGCCCAGGGGTATTCCGGGCACGGCATGAATCAAGCCCATATTGTCGGTGAAATTCTGACCGAAGCAATTTGTGGTCAGATGGAAGATTTTGATGTTTATGCCAAGGCAAAACACTGGAAAATCCCGGCCCCGCGCTGGGTCGGCAACAATATGGTTGCCCTCGGCATGCTATATTACCGGATGAAGGACCTTCTGTGACGGTTCGGAGGCACAACTGAATGAGCATTATTCCACAAAGTCCGGTTGTTCGTGAACGGCTGTTTACTGCCATCAAATATTTGGTCTATGGGCTTTTGGCTTGGGACGGCTATATGTTTTTCCTCGATGAATCACTGGCCTCGGATGTAACATTTTCAAGCAGCTTGACCCTATCCGAGATTATAAAAGTGTACTCGGCCACGATCGATACCAGCTTCTGGATTTTATTGGTTATTCTGCTGGAGCTTGAGACCTATGTCATTGAAGATAATATCCTGAAGCGACCGCTTGTGAAATGGGGCATGATTAGCCTGCGGACGATGTGTTATCTCATAATTGTGTATGCGCTTTACGGGTACATTGTAAAAACGGGTTTTCAGTCGGATATGGCGCCGCTTGCCATTGCAAATGCCTGTGATTTGGTTAACCAGAATTTTTCAATTCTTCTTGCCGTTGAGGATTATTTACCCCTAACGGCAGAGAATTGCCAAATACTTGCCGGGGAAGAGCTTTATCAGCTAAATGGCCACAACATTATTGCCCCGCTGGATGACCTTATTTATGCTAGAAACGTTGCCTGGATAGATATTTTCAACGCCTCAACCTGGCTGGGTATTGTCGCGATACTGGAAATCGATGTTTGGTACCAGCTAAAGGGTGGTCTCAAAGGCCGCCTGCTGCGGGTCAGTAATATCCTGAAGGGTATTTTCTATACCATCCTGTTCGCCTGTGCAGTTGCCTGGGGAATTACCGGCGTGCTATTGGATTTTGTGGATGCGATTGTGTGGCTTTTCGCGTTCTTTTTTATAGAAATGAACCTCTTTCAATGGCAGCAGGAAACCGAACAAGAGGCGGCCCTTTCCTGACCGGGCCTGACTCTCAACACGTGGAAAAAGCTTATGAAACAAAAATCAAGATCCGAATGGGAGCACATGATCCCGAATCTGAAAATTTCGCATCAGGCAATCATCGACGGTCGGCCTGTGGATTCTGCGTCAGGCGAAACATTTGACTGCATTAGCCCTATTGACGGTAAAAAACTGGCGTCGGTTGCCAGGTGTGGCGCCGAGGATGTAGAGCGTGCAGTTGCGGCGGCTCGCAAAGCCTTCGAAAGCGGCGTTTGGGCCAACATGCCGCCAGTCGGCCGTAAGAAGGTTCTGCAGCGCTTTGCAATGATAATTGCCGATCATGGGGAAGAGTTGGCGCTGCTTGAAACCCTGGATATGGGCAAACCGATTGGCGACAGCCTGGCTGTTGATGTGGCCGCGACTGTGCGCTGCTTTGACTGGAACGCTGAAGCCATCGACAAGGTCTATGGCGAGATTGCGCCAACCGGACAGACTGAACTGGGCCTAATAACCCGAGAGCCGCTGGGGGTTATCGGCGCCATTGTGCCCTGGAACTTCCCGATGTTGATGGCAGCGTGGAAGCTAGCTCCTGCGCTTGCTACAGGCAATTCTGTTGTTCTTAAGCCTTCAGAGAAATCGCCGCTTACGGCTATTCGGCTGGCAGAGTTGGCGTTGGAAGCTGGCCTTCCCCCAGGCGTGTTCAACGTCTTGCCCGGGTTTGGCAAAGAAGCAGGCGAGCCGATTGCAACCCATATGGATGTCGATGGGCTGGTATTTACCGGTTCAACCCCGGTTGGCAAACATTTATTAAGCATCGCCGCACTCAGCAATATGAAGCGTACTTTCGTTGAATGTGGTGGCAAGAGCCCTAACATTGTCTTTGCTGATGCGCCAGATCTTGAAACAGCGGCGAACGCAGCGGCTTCAGCCATTTTCTTCAATCAGGGTGAAGTTTGTACCGCCGCCTCACGATTATTGGTCCACAAATCAATCAAAGATGATTTTGTTGATGAAGTCGTCAAAGCCGCCGGCACAATGCAGCCCATGCACCCGCTTGAACCGGATGCGGCGATGGGGGCAATGGTTGACGACATTCAGACCGAACGCGTTATGGGTTATGTGAAAAGAGGTACCAAGGAAGGCGCGACATTGCGCTGCGGGGGTCATCGCGCCAAAGTCGAGGAAAATGGCTATTACATTGAACCAACAGTCTTTGATCAGGTAACGAACAATATGAAGATTGCCCGTGAAGAAATTTTCGGCCCGGTGCTTTCCTGCATTAGCTTTTCCGATGAAGATGAAGCCGTCCGTATTGCCAATGACACTCCTTACGGCCTCGCCGCAGCCGTCTGGACGAGTGATTTGAGCAGGGCTCACCGGGTCGCCCGTAAAATCAGGGCCGGCAGTGTCTGGGTTAATTATTATGACGGCGGCGACATGACAGCGCCCTTCGGTGGTTTTAAACAGTCAGGAACCGGGCGTGACAAATCGCTACACGCGCTCGAAAAATATACCGAGATGAAGGCAACTTGGATAAATCTGGGCAGCTGATCCGGGCGATCAGGGTCGATGCTACTCCGCGGTCAATGCTTGCTCCTCGAACTGCTCCAATATCCGGCAGCGGCTAACTGCATTATTTGATCACAAATTAGCCGTTCTTTTTAGTCGGTTTGGCCAAACTCAGGGAAGAAACGACTGTCACGAAAATTATGCGAATACACGAATACCGAGATATGGCGGAACTGGCGGCGGTTGTATTGACAATCAGAAATTATGACTAGACAATGGACCACCGTACGAGAAAAACTCTGGAAGGCCATATGAACAAATCACCGCGCGGACACCCCCAAATAAGGACCACGAATGATATTCATATGCTTTTGAAACGTGGGTTCGATGCATTAAACGCGCGGCGTTTTGATGAAGCCGGGGATTGTTGCAGACAGGTTCTTTCCGCAGCCCCGAAAAATATCGAAGGCCATTTTCTGGTGGGACTTATCGCAACCGAGACCAAGGAACTAAAGGTTGCCATCCAGGCATTTGGTTCGGTGACAACCCTTGACCCCAAACATTCTGCCGGGTGGGCGCAATTGGCCCGAAATTTTATGAAAATCGGGCAGCCCAAGCGCGCCGAAAATGCAGTCGAGAGCGCCATAAAAGCCGGCACGAAGGATCCCATGGTAGAGGATCTGATCGGAACCACCTGGTCGGTGCTTGGCGATCAACACCAGGCCAAGAGATGGTACAGCCGGGCGGTGAAAAAGGCTCCCAAATCACCGGCCTTTAATCTCAATTTGGCAAGCAGCCTGATTTTCCTGGGAGAAACAGAAAAAGCCGAGGCGGCCCTGGATCGGGCATTAAAGGTCAGGCCGTTTGAGCCTCAGGCCCACTGGCGCAAGTCCGCCTTGCGCCGGGCCACGGATCACAGCCATCTCGAAACCCTTGAAACCCTTATGGGAAGGTTCAGTTCAGACCCAAAGGCGCTTTCGTTCGTCGCTTACGCTGCGGGCAAGGAATATGAGGATTTGGGGGAATGGGCCGAAGCGTTCAGATGCTTCGAAAGGGGCGCAAAAGCAAAGAAACAAACAATCGAATTTGACGAAGCCGCAGAAAAAGAGATGTTCGAGGCGCTAAAGGAGACCTTCACTTCCGATTGGGTAGCCCGGGAGACTTCAGGGTTTGAAACAAAAGCCCCGATTTTCATTGTTGGCCAACCCCGGACCGGAACGACTCTGGTCGAGCGTATCATCACAAGTCACTCAATGGTTCATTCGGCTGGCGAATTGCAGCAACTCAGGCTTGCCCTTCGACGCAATGTCCGGATCGAGACACCTAAGCAGCTTTCATCCGAACTGGTGCGGGCCTCCGCCGCCGCCGATCCGGCTAAAATTGGCGAAACATACATGAAGTCCTCCGCCAGCATGCAAGGGAAATTGCCCAGATTCGTCGATAAGATGCCGATTAATTACCTTTTTATCCCCATGATCGTGAAGGCGCTTCCCAATGCAAAAATTATACATCTGGTCCGCGATCCTATGGATAGTTGCTTTTCAAGTTTTAAGCAGCTTTTTGCCGAAGCTTATTTTCATTCCTACACTTTGGAGGAAATGGCGCGGCATCACGTTCGCTATCATCGCCTGATGGCCTATTGGCGCTCCCTTTTCCCCGGGCATTTTCTTGACGTCAAGTACGAAGAGGTTGTTAGTGATTTGGAATCAAACGCACGGCGCCTGGTCGGCTATCTTGATTTGCCATGGGAAGATGCTTGTCTTGATTTTCACCGCCAGGACCAGGCGGTGACCACCGCAAGTGCGGTTCAGGTTCGTGAGAAGGTCCACACCAGATCGGTAGATCGCTGGCGCAAATATGAAAGTCAACTCAGACCGGTGCTGGAAATTCTACACGAAGCGGATGTTGTGGCTTGATCGTCGGCGCGCTTGGGGCTTTTCCTTTATTTTTTTTGTGATCACAATTATGCCTTGAAAAAATTTGGGTTTTCGGCTATTTTGATGTCAATAGATAAAGCGATTTCTGCCAATGGTGTTTCAATCTGAGGGGGAGAAATATAATCATGAAAAAATTCAAATTGAAATCGAAGCTGCTGGCGGGGTGTTCAATCTCGGCAATCGCATTGATGACTTCCATGCCGAACGTAGCCACCGCCCAACAACCTGAGGAAAACGAGGCCACCGCCCAACAACCCAGGGAAAATCTGGTTGTTGAGGAAGTTTTGGTTACGGCGCTAAAACGTGAGACCTCCATTCAGGACGTGCCACTGGCGATTACCGCGCTCTCGGGCGATTTTACGCGCGATGTGAACCTCAATGACATGAAGGACCTGATCCTCTGGACGCCCGGCTTTACTGGCAATTCGCAGGACAGTTTCATCGATGCTGTCTCGGTACGCGGGATTCTGACCAATGATTTCGGGGTCGGCGGCGATCCTTCGATCGGATTTTTCAAGAACAACCTCTATATGGGCCGTAACGGCGTGGCCATTACCAGCCTTTATGATATGGACCATGCCGAGGCATTGCGTGGCCCCCAGGGCTTCCTGTTTGGCCGCAACGCCATTGGCGGCGCAATCAGCGTTTTCACCAAGCGGCCGGACCTCAATTCGAACGGCGGTTATGCTGAATTTGATGCTGGCCAACGCGGTCATTATGTTGGCGAAGCTGCAATCAATTTATCCTCGAATGATAATTTTGGCGTTCGGATCGCCGGCTACTATTCCACCGAAAACGGGTACGTAGATAATGTTTTCCGGCCAGCCGACCCAAGACGGCTCGCCCATGAAAAATTTGGCATTCGCGGGACCGCCCTCTATGAAAATGAAAATATTTCAGCCGCTTTAACCGTTGAATATGAGGATCGCAATCAGGACGGAACAACCTACCGGGCGATTGCTGGAAGCAGTACGTTTCAGCGCCTGAATGATCTTTTTGGCGTTACAGTTGGCGGCAACGGGCGCGATATTGATCAAGATCTCGGATTTAACGACATTGCTGATGATAGTGAGATTTTCACCATTGGTTTCCAGCTTGACTGGGATCTGGGGGGTGTGACGCTTACCTCAATTACCGGTTATACGGATCACAGCTATTTTTATGTAGAGGATTTTGACGGCACTAACCTTCAAATTAACGATTATCTTCAGGATCAAAAAGGCAATTATTTTCAACAGGAAATACGATTAGCTTCGGATACTGATGAGCCCCTTTCGTGGTATGGGGGTGTCTCTTTCTACAAGGAAAATATTAACGCATTTTTCTCAGAAAAATCCAATGAAGGAATCATGTGCGCTTACTACTTTGCACCGTATTATGAAAATATTGCCCCTTATTATTATACCGGTGCTTCCCTCGCTTATTATGCCCTCAACATCTGTAAAAGTACTTATTATAATGTTTATCCTTACGATGATCCCCTGACAGGCGAACTGATCGAAGATAACCGGGCGATCGGTCATTACAAGGGTTGGGGAGCCTACGTAAATCTGAACTATGCCTTCAGCGATAAGTTCGATATCGGGGTCGGTGTGCGCTACACCAAAGACACCAAGGAATTCTCTATAGAGGGCTTCCCGGTAGCCAGTAATCTCGGGCCTTTTTTCGCACTGGGCTTTACAACAGCTGAGCCCTTGATCGACACACGGAGCTGGAGTGCATTTACCCCGCAATTTGTTGTGCGCTATCGTCCCAACGACAACACAATGCTATTCGCCAGTGCGACGCGGGGCTTCAAATCTGGTGGCTTTGGCAGCTTTTCCGTCCAGGAACTTGCTGGTCAGCCTGAACTTCCTTTTGGGGTCACGGGTCTAACCAATAACGATGCCAGACCTGACGATTTTGCGCCGGAAAGGGCTTGGTCATATGAAATAGGGATCAAGGGAACCACTCATGATGGAAGAATTCGTTATGACGCAAATGCCTATTACTATACCTATAAGGATATGCAACTCTTCGTAGTTGGCTTGGGTGGCGGCACCAGGGTCGATAATGTCGGCTTTGTGAAGGGCTATGGCTTCGAAGGCTCCATGCAATGGGTGGTTAGCCAATATGTTGACCTAAGGTTTTCCGCGGCCCATGCCTCGACCAAGCTGTCGGGGGCCCAGCCCATTTGCCCGGGACCAGATCCGGACGCCTGTGAGGGTGCGAGCCTTTCCCACGTTCCCGACCTTTCGGGTGCCGCCAGGATTAATTTCCGATACCCCGTAAATGGCGGCTATATAAGGGCGGCTGCTGAATTGTACGGGCAGACAAAAACTTCGGCCCTTTCGGCCTCGACGGACCCGGCAGAAGTTATTGACGCCTATGCCGATATTTCCCTGCGATTTGGCTATGAATCTAACAATGGCTGGGCGATTACCGCCTATGTTGAGAATGTCACCAACGCTCTCTATTACGACGGCATTTTCGCTGGCGACGGAATTCTCCCGTCGGTGTGGTTTAATGCAAGCAGACCCAGGTCGTTTGGCGTACGCATTTCCACTTCGTTTGGCGGCGAAAGGTAGCGGCCAAGCCTTAAAATGCCCCAAAAATCCCACTGAGGGCCTGAATTAGCGGCTGGTGTTTGCTTTTCTCCCAGGCTAAAGTTGGTTTCAATCTCGGTGTAGTCGGCATGGGCCCGAACAGTGGAATCTTGTGAATAAATGAACAAATACGATGCCATCGTCATAGGAGCCGGACACAACGGGCTGACCAATGCAGCTTATCTGGCGAAATCCGGGTTGAACGTCCTGATTGTCGAGCGCAACCCCTACATCGGCGGTGCCACGGTCAGCCGCGAACTGTATGAAGGCTGGACCTATACCAACTGTTCTTATGTCAGCAGTCTGCTGCGGCCCGAGATTTACCGCGACCTCAATCTCGCCAGATATGGGCTGCAGGTGGTGCCATTTGGTGGCGGTGCAACGCTGACGCAGTCGGGCGACTATCTTGGCAGCTATACCAATCACGAGGTGAAGCGCCGTGAATTCGCCCGTCACTCGTTGCACGACGCCGATGCCTATGAACGCTTTTCCACAGACGTGATGCGCTATTGCCGGTTCATTCGCCCGTTCCTTTTACGCACACCGGCGGACCCCACATCCTTCAAGCCGAAAGACCTTTCAGAGCTCTTTTTTCTGGGGAAAAATCTGTACGAGCTTGGCGAAGAGGAGCTTTACGAGTTTATCCGTTTTTTCACCATGAGCGTTGCCGAATTTCTGGACCAGTATTTCGAAAGCGAACTGGTTAAGGCAGCATTATCTGGATCGGGCCTCATCGGCACCGCGCTGGGCCCTTATTCGCCGGGCACGGCCTATGTATTATTGCACCATTATATGGGCGATATCGATGGCAATGTCGGTGCTTGGGGCTTCGCGCGCGGCGGCATGGGGTCTCTCGCCAAGGCCTTGGCAGGCGCGTTGCAGGAACATGGCGGCGAACTCCGCACCGATGCGCCGGTCGCCCAAATTCGGGTCAGGAACGGTCGCACCAAAGGCGTAGTTCTGGAAAGCGGCGAGGAAATCGACGCCCCAATAGTGGTCTCGAACCTTGATGCCAAAAGGACTTTTCTGAAGATCATGGATCAGAAAGACCTGCCTGATGAGGTGGTGGAGAGAGCCCAAAACTTCAAGATCAAGGGGTCGTCGGGCAAGCTCAATATTGCGCTGGACGGCCTGCCCGAATTCCCGCAGTTCCCCGTGGGTTGTCCCCTTATCAAGGGCGATCTGCATATTACCGAAAACTTCGAGCAACTTGAGCGCGCCTACGATGACTGGAAGAACGGCACTTGGTCCAAATGGCCCTACGTGGACATGATGATCCCGACATTGACCGATCCGACAATGGCCCCGCCGGGTAAGCATATGATGAGCGTCTTCGTTCAATATTGCCCCGCAAAGCTTGCAGATGGCGACTGGACGCCGGATAAGCGCGAGGCCTTTGGCCAGACTGTGATAGACGCCATTGCCACTTTCAGCCCCAATTTCAAGGACCTGATCCTGCATACCGAGGTTCGCACCCCACACGAGATCGAAGCTGAAGTGGGGCTGACCGCTGGCAACATTTTCCAGGGCGATCTGAGCTTCGACCAACTGATGTTTAACCGGCCGTTCCCGGGCTATGCCCAATACCGCGGCCCGGTGAAGGGTATGTATATGTGCGGATCCACCACTCACCCCGGAGGTGGTGTCATGGCGGCGCCGGGCGCCAATGCGGCGCGCGAAATCCTTGCAGATCTGGGCAGGGAGAATATTACTCCGGAGGATTTTGGCGATGACTGATCGTTATGATGCCCTGATTATCGGTGCCGGTCACAATGGCCTTGTTTGCGCCGCCTACCTGGCAAAGGGCGGGCAGAAGGTGCTGGTTCTGGAGCGCTCCGAGCAGGTCGGCGGCGCAGCTATAACGCGGGAATTTGCGCCCGGCTTCAAGGTCTCTGCCTGCGCCCACATCCTTCATATGCTACAGCCAAAGATAGTCCGCGAACTTAAGCTCAAGACCCACGGTCTCAATTTGAACGGGCCGCCGATTGAAACCATTTCATTGGCTGCAGACGGCAACAAACTGACCATCTGCCGCTACAATATTGAGGGGGCCGAGGTCTCCGATACCGACAAGGTGGCTTACACCAGGTTCATCAAGCGAATGGAGCGTCACGCCAGGGCGCTGGCCCCGCAATTGCTCAAGACTCCGCTACGCCTCGCTAACGCGGGGTTCGGGAATGTGATAAAACTGGCCGGGATGGGCTGGGATATTCGCTTTGGGCTCGGTAAAAAACGCATGCGGGATTTCTTGCGTATCATCGGCATGAATATCCATGATCTTCTGGATGAAGTGTTCGAAAGCGAGGCATTGAAAGGTGCCTTGGCGCTGGATGCGGTTCTGGGCACCGCCATGGAACCCCGCATGCCGGGTACTGTGGTGACTTATCTCTATCGCCTGGCAGGCGGCCTGAAAAGCATTCCGACCCTGCCAATGGGTGGTATGGGCAGCGTCACAGTGGCGCTAGCGGATGCCGCAACCAGTTTCGGTGCCGAGATCAGGACTGCGGCACTGGTCGAGACCGTGTTGCTGGAGGGCGGGTGTGCAGTTGGTGTTGTGTTCGCGGGTGGCGAAGAGGTCCGCGCGCCAACGATAATTTCGAATGCCGACCCAAAAACTACATTCCTGAAGCTGGTAGGTGCGCGCAATCTGGAAGCCGGGTTGGCACATCGCATCAGCAATCTGCGCACCTCTGGGCGGGCCGCCAAGCTACATATGGCGCTGAACAGCCTGCCCGATTTTACCGGTCTTGAGCAGGATGCGCTGGGCAATCGGCTGGTAATCGCGCCGTCTCGGAAATATCTGGAGCATGCTTTTAATCACTCGAAATATGGCGAGTTCTCAGCAGCCCCGGCGATGGAAATCACTATTCCCAGCCTCGCTGACCCATCGTTGGCGCCGGCCGGGAAGCATGTATTGTCGGCCATCGTGCAATATGCGCCGTACGACCTGAAAGGCGGCTGGGACGCCCAGAAAGATACCTTTGTCGAGCGCGTTGTCGATGTTATTTCGGCCTATGCCCCTGACTTCAGGGACAAGATAACCACCGTCGAATGCCTGACGCCGGTGGATATTGAACGCGAATTTGGCATGACCGGCGGTCACTGGCACCATGGTGAACTAGCCATTGACCAGATGTTCATGATGCGGCCCACTTATGGCACCGCCCAGTACCGCACGCCGATCGATGGGCTGTATTTGTGCGGGGCCGGTGCCCATCCGGGAGGATTCGTTATGGGTGCTGCCGGCCATAACGCGGCGCAAGCCATTATCGCTGGAGACAAGTGATGCGCGCGCAGTATGACAAGGAGCATTTTCGCAAGCATTCGCTGCCGACGCCCTTCTATCCGCGGATGGCGGAACTGTCGCAGGACAGCAGTTGGCACTGCTGGAAGGGGTATTTGTCGGCGGATTATTTCGAAAATGTCGAGCTCGAGTATTTTGCCATCCGCAATGCCTGTTCAGTCATGGACCTGTCGCCGATGAGCAAATACCGCATCCGCGGCCAAGATGCGGAGGCTTTCTTCGACCGCATGGTCACGCGCGACATGTCGAAGCTCAAACCTGGCCGGGTCGGTTACAGCGTCTGGTGCAACGACCAAGGTAAGGTTGTCGACGACGGGACCATTTTCCGTTTCGGTGAGCATGACTACAGATTGTGCGCCTATGAGCGCCAATATGAATGGCTGATGATATCGTCGGCCGGTTTTGACGTGGACATCACGGACGAGACCGAAGGGGTGGCTGCCCTCAGCGTGCAAGGGCCGACGTCATTCGCGGTGCTAAGCAAGATGGGTCTTTCGGGTATCGAAACACTGAAGCCCTTTGGCATTGTGCACTTTCCCTATCATGGTGGCAAGTTAATGGTGTCACGCACCGGCTTTACCGGTGATCTGGGCTATGAGCTGTGGGTCGGGGGCTCAAAGGCGCTGACCCTTTGGGACGAGCTGTTCGAGGCCGGAAAACATTATGGCATTCGTGCCATCGGCACCCATGCACTGGATATCGCCCGCATTGAAGCCGGATTTATTCAGGCCGGCGACGATTTCACGCCAGCCAATCATACTATTCGCAAGGATCATGATCGCTCGCCCTTCGAGCTTGGGCTTGGTTGGTTGGTGCATCTGGATAAGCCCAATTTCACCGGCCGCAGGGCACTGATCCGGGAAAAAGAAAAAGGCTCAAGATATCGCCTGGTCAAGCTGGATATCGACGGCAACAAACCCGCGCACGCCAGCTATATTTTCCATGGCCGCAAAAAAGTTGCGGGCGTAGTGACGTCCGCCGTGTGGTCACCAACTTGCAAACAGAATATCGCCTTTGCATCGCTGGAAGTGGCCATAGACGACCCCCTGAATGACCTCTGGGCAGAGATTTATTACCAGCGCGAGCTTCAGTGGAATCGCGTCTGGCAGCGATGCCGCGTGCACGACGAACCCTTCTGGAGCCCGCCACGCCGCCGCGCCACGCCTCCTGGTTTGTTTTAGTCCAAAGCGACCTGGTCATCCACCGCCCGGGCCGCTGCATCAATAGCCCCATCAACGTAAGCGTAAGCAGAGGCATCAGAGTTGGCGATTGAGATTCTGCCAATTTGCGCCCGTCCTACGATGTGCGGTCCCCTGGTGTGATTCCAGTCTACCGGATCAAACAATTCATTGTATTCATAGGCGTAGCCGTGGGGCCAACGATTAACTGTGATAGCGGCAATATCCCGCTCCGCATCAAAACTGGTGCCAGCAAGCGCTCCACTCATTTGCTGGAAAACGTCGTCCTCAAAATCTGCGAAATCAAGCTGGTATAATTTTTGTTGGCCAAGGGCAAACTGTTCGCGGCCGGTTAAACCCAACCCCGGGGAATCTGGAACGTAGTTTCCATGAACCACGATTGGCTCATCCGGGCCTTTCGAGAAATTGTAACTGCCCATACTGACCGGGTAATCCAAGGTAAGGAAGTGCATCATGTTTGGCTGGGGGATATAAAACCTGTCAATACCTGCTTCAACAAACCCCCGCCAGTTTCTAAGAGCAATGTTAATATAAGCCAAAGGGGCTCTTATGGCATAATCGATGGCCTCAACTTGCGCTTTAGGGACCTCGGGGCAGATAAAAGGAATCATCCGGTTATTGCAGGCAAGAATGATATGTTTCCCGCGCACCCGGTTGGCAACCCCTTTTTGGACATAGGTGACATCGACAGCCTTGCCATCTTTTGTGTGACGAACATCAATGGCGGTACTGTTAAGGCGAATGTTAACCCTATTGTTTTCATGGTCAAGAGATGTGTAGTTTGCCCGTGAAGTCACTAGGTCCTCCATGGTGTCTCCTGGCAAACTGCCAGGGATCAAACTGCGAACCAGTGACCGGGCAATGCCGGCATTGCCGTCAGGAAAATGAAAAATATAGGGTTCTTCGGCAGCATCCCATCCCAACTGTTCATAGCTTAAACCCATACCGCTGGTTCCGGGCATTTCCAGCCGGGTGCCTTCAAGGGCTGACAAGGCATCCCAGCCAAGCGCCCAGACCCCTTTGACCTTATCCCTTAAAATATCCGTTCCTTCACGGGGAACACCGGCATATTTTTCAAGAAAATCAACATAACTAATGCTGCGCAGGATCTCGATTTTTGCCTGAACTGGGACACCCGCCAAATAATCAATGTCGCTTTCCACAAGCCGGACCAGGGCATCCCGGGTCGCTTGCTCAATTGGGAACATTCCGACTACCTCTTGTGCGGGTTTCCCACTAATCGGAGTGTACGAATTTCGGAAGGGGTCAGGCACCAGCCGGTCCACCTGGTAGGCATTCTTGTTGAAATAAATCCCGCTAGTCAGGTTCCATTGATCATAAAAACCTTGATCGAAGAATTTATAAAAACGCTGAACGTCGATGGAAATGTTTTTCAGGAGTTGTTTTGCAGAAGGCGAATAATGCTTCGGCCCCTCTATGGTCATGCTACCGCCGTAACCGATTAATTTGTGGCCATCGACATTAAATTCATTTCGCTTTGCGTGACCGCCAAAGTCATCATGGTTGTCAAGGATAAGTATTCTTGCATCGGGCCCGGTTTGGCCCCGGTACAGCCATGCCGCGGAAAGACCCGAAATTCCGCCGCCAACGACGATCAAGTCGTAGGTATCATCGGCTTGCGCTGCGGGCCTGGTCCATTTTCTGCCCTCTATGGCAACGCCGTGGGCAACTTCAAAAGAACCAAAGTGATCGCCTCTCATACCTGTAAGTTTAGGGGGATAATAGTCTTCTTTGCCTACTGCCTTGCTAAAACGGGTAGCCACTTCCAGTGGCGACAAAAGGCTTCCTGCGGCAACACTAAGGGCAACGCCGTTCATAAAATCACGGCGGGTTATTGTGCGACGAGGCGCCATAATAGAACTTTCCAAGGTCAAAAAGATCGGCTAATATGTGATCACAAAATCTATATCGGGAAAAGGGCAAAAGATAGGCCTAATATGGACGCTTCATAGAATCTGTAACCAGGCGATTGTATCTTGGTAAAACCGGGCTACAAAGGACTGTTCAAGCCATTTCGTACAAGTAACATAGTAGAGCAGAAAATAACATGAAACTTACAAACGATACCTTGTCGGCCTATTGGATGCCGTTTACCGCGAACCGGGAGTTTAAGGCCAATCCGCGCATGTTCGTAAGCGCCGATGGTTTGTATTACCGGACCACCGATGGCCGCGAGGTGTTTGACGGTTCATCGGGGCTTTGGTGCTGCGCCTTGGGTCACAATCATCCCAAGGTGGTGAAGGCCATCCGTGAACAGGCCGGCAAGCTTGATTA
>JACZYI010000005.1:425-23668 GCA_022571175.1 Pseudomonadota bacterium | reverse complement strand
GGCACGCATAAAATACAGGAAAGACCGGTGGCAATCGATGGCGAAGTGGTCATCCGACCCATGATGTCTCTGGCGCTTACCTATGACCACAGGCTGATTGACGGTCGCGAGGCGGTGACGTTTTTAATCAGGGTCAAGGAATGCCTGGAAGATCCCACCCGAATGCTGCTGGATCTGTAAAGACAAAAAATCTGAAAGAAGGACATTGGAATGAGCAAGAGAGAATTTGACCTGGTTGTTATTGGCGCTGGTCCCGGGGGGTATGTGGCGGCTATTCGGGCGGCCCAAAACGGGCTGAAAACAGCCTGTATTGACAAAAGAGACGCCTTGGGCGGCACTTGTCTCAATGTGGGCTGCATCCCGTCCAAAGCTCTGCTTCATGCCAGCGAGCTTTATGATCAGGCCAACAATCATTTTTCTAATTTTGGCATTACCTTCAAGGACTTGAATCTGGATCTGAAAGCCATGATGGCCGGAAAAGACGAGACCGTCAAAAGCCTGACCGATGGCATTGCCTTTCTCTTCAAGAAAAATAAAGTGGAACATATTGCTGGTGCTGCTGTCATCAAAGCCCCTGGCAGCATCGAAGTGCAATTGAATGATGGCGGCAGTGAAACGATTTCGGCCAAAAATATCCTGATCGCCACCGGGTCAGAAGTTATGGACCTGCCCGGCATTGAGATTAATGGCAAACAGATTGTGAGCTCCACAGGAGCACTCTCTTTGTCCAAAGTGCCGAAGCATTTAGTGGTTGTGGGCGGCGGATATATCGGGCTTGAGATGGGATCGGTCTGGCAACGGCTCGGGGCAGAGGTCACGGTTGTTGAATTTCTTGACCGGATTACCCCGGGACTTGATCTGGAAGTGACAAAAACCTTTGCACGGCTTTTGAAAAAGCAGGGCATCAAGATTAAAACATCTACAAAAGTGGTTGAAGTCAAGACATCTAAATCGGGCGCAACCGTGGTGGTGGAGCCCGCCAAAGGTGGCGAGAGAGAAGAAATAAAATGCGATGTGGTTCTGGTTTCCATCGGACGCAAACCCAATACGGAAGGATTGGGTCTTGATAAACTGGGCGTGAAGCTTGATGATAAAGGGCGGATCGAGGTGGACCATGACTTCTCCACTAATGTGGAAGGCATCTTTGCCATCGGTGATGTTATCAAAGGCCCCATGCTTGCCCACAAAGCCGAAGACGAGGGCATGGCCTGCGCCGATAATCTGGCAGGTTTGACCGGCCATGTGAATCATGATCTCATCCCGGCGGTGGTCTATACCGCCCCCGAAGTGGCAACGGTTGGCAAAACCGAGGAAGAGCTGACACAGGCAGG
Source organism: Pseudomonadota bacterium (assembly GCA_022571175.1). Lineage (GTDB taxonomy): Bacteria > Pseudomonadota > Alphaproteobacteria > Sphingomonadales > SMXR01 > JACZYI01. The sequence continues at coordinate 22,337 of JACZYI010000005.1, read as the reverse complement.
CATAGCTTACAAGGTAGGCAAATTTCCTTTCATGGCGAATTCCAGGGCCAAGGCCAATCGTTCAACGGAAGGATTCGTAAAAATTCTGACTGACCAAAGTACGGACCGGGTATTGGGTGTTCATATTATTGGCAGCGATGCAGGCAACATGATCGCCGAGGCGGTGATAGCGATGGAGTTTGGTGCCAGCGCCGAGGATATCGCGCTCACCTGCCATGCGCATCCGACCGAGACCGAAGCCATGCGCGAAGCGGCTATGGCAGCCTTTGGCAAACCAATACATATGTAAGACTGGACAGCCGGAGTCTCAGGCTCTGGGGTGAGCTTTGTCATAAATTTTGAGAAGTGAAGCCGTATCCACATCGGTATAATGCTGGGTAGTGGATAGGCTTGCATGGCCTAGCAATTCCTGAATGGTTCTCAAATCTCCGCCAGAGGCCAGCAGATGCGTGGCAAAGCTATGTCGAAGGGCGTGGGGCGTGGCACTTTCAGGCAAACCCAGTTCTCGGCGCAGTCGCGCCATTCGTTCCTGGATTATTTTGGGGTTCAGACGGTTTCCTCTTTTGCCAAGAAAAAGCGGGCCTTGGTCCTCCACCGGATAGGGACAAAGTTTCAAATAGCGGTCGAGTGCCGCTATCACCGAAGGCAGAACAGGCACCAGACGCTCACGGCCGCGCTTGCCGCGTATAACCATAGTCTCGCCTCCGGGCCTGTCAGCACCGTTGAAAGCGAGCGCTTCCGAAATGCGCAATCCCGAGCCATAAAGCAGATATAAAACTGCCAGATCCCGGGCCGTGATCCAGTCACTCCTGGCCTCCTCTTTGAGCAGCAGCAACACATTTCTTGCATCTTCTTCTGCCAGGGGCCGGGGGACGGTACGCGGTACTTTAGGTGTGCGAATCAGGTGAATGGCATCATTTTTGCTGCCCTCATTTCTTTCCAGATAACGGTAGAGATTTCGGATGGTTGAAAGGGAACGAGAAAGCGAGCGGGCAGAAATGCCGTCCATCCGCCGCCGCGCCATATAAGCACGAAAGTCATTTAGAGAAAGGGTTTGAAGCTCGGCAATATCTGGAATCTGTCCCAAATGTTTGGTCATGAAGGTGAGGAAAATATTCAAATCGCCAGCGTAGGAAGCTATAGTATGGGCAGCAAATCTTTTTTCACTTTGGAGATAACGAAGCCAGCGACCCAGAATTTCCAAAAGCTCAGCTCGTGCAGCAAATGAAATGCTGATGTTGGCGCTGGTTTCGGAGGTTTTTTTTATGGTCATGCCGGTTCAATTTCTTTCAACGAACAGTCTTCCTTTAAAGTATAGTTTGGCCCGTCTCCTCCCAATCTTTCAGAAAAGCCTCCAGACCCTTATCTGTGAGCGGATGATGAAAAAGTTTCCGGAGAACATCGGTTGGTATGGTCGCTGCATCAGCGCCGATGCGGGCTGCTTCCAGCACATGAATTGGATGACGGATGGACGCCACCAATATCTGAGTCTCAAAACCATAATTGTCATAAATCAGGCGAATATCCTCAATCAGGGCCATGCCATCTTCGGAAATATCATCCAGGCGACCGACGAAGGGTGAAATGAAGCTGGCGCCTGCCTTGGCTGCGAGCAGTGCTTGATTGGCCGAAAAACAGAGTGTGACATTGACCATTATTTTTTTCTCGCTGAGCAGCTTGCAGGTTTTCAATCCATCCAGGGTCATGGGAACTTTTATGACAATATTTTTCGCAATTGCGGAAAGTTTGAGCGCTTCCTTGACCATGGTGTCAAAGTCCGTAGCCACAACTTCGGCGCTTACAGGCCCCTCAACCAGATCACAAATTTCTTTTATGACTTCCAGAAAGTCCCGACCAGATTTTTTGATGAGAGAAGGATTGGTGGTGACGCCGTCCAGGAGGCCGGTGGCAGTCAGTTCCCTGATTTCTTCCAGTTCAGCGGTATCTGCGAAAAATTTCATATGATTACCCGTGCTTAATTTCTTCCCGGGCACCATTCTGGCATGCTGATGACCCAAGGGGCAAGACTGCGTTGTTCCAATGCCTCGGGTTCGCTACACTTTGGTATGCTAATCCTGAGTTGTGATGAGCACTATCTGGATTTAGGAACGAGAAGATATCTTGGAACAGGAAGACTACCGTATAAAAGTTCTTTTGCCTCTGCCCATTGGTGGAGCCCTTGATTATCTGAGTCCGGGTGATGCCCTGGAGCCGGGGCAATTTGTGGAGGTTCCTTTGTCTGGCCGTCGCTTGAAGGGTGTTGTGTGGGACGATAATTCTGGCCGTAAGAGTAAAACCATCCCCCTTGAAAAGTTGAAGATAGTTGAGGCGGTACTTGATCTTCCTCCTCTCCCCGCCGACCATCGAGCCCTAATAGACTGGGTTGCAGCCTACACCCTTTCCAGCCCGGGTGCTGTTTTGAAGATGTCCATGAGCGTGCGAGAGGCCCTAAAGCCTCCGCCAGTGACGCGGGTCTATGAGCTGTCCGGCAAAAAACCGGCAAGCATGAGCACTGCAAGAGAACGCATTCTGGAGGCTGCGGGTGCATCGGCCGATCCCTTGTCACTCCAAAAACTGGCGTCATATGCCAAGGTCAGCATCTCAACGGTTCGAAAACTTGCCAGTGAAGGCGTGCTAGTAGGTCAGGACGAAGCAAAGGATAAACCCTATATCAGCCCCAGGCCGGATGCTCCGGGCCCAGAATTATCAGAGGAACAAGCGCAGGCTGCCACTGGCCTGGTAGAGCTTGTGGAGCGCGAGAGCTATGCCTCGGCTTTGCTGGAAGGGGTAACGGGCTCGGGGAAAACCGAGGTTTATTTTGAGGCGATCGCAGCGGCTTTAAAGGATCCGGCAGCTCAAGTGCTGGTCTTGTTGCCTGAAATTGCACTTACCGCCCAATGGCTGGGGCGATTTCAGGAAAGATTTAGTGCAGAACCGGTGCAATGGCATTCTGAATTAGGGTCAGGAGAGCGTCGTCGGGCGTGGCGTGCAGTCATTGAAGGACAGGCTCGGGTCGTGGTTGGCGCTCGCTCAGCTCTTTTTCTGCCATTTCAGAATTTAAAATTGCTGATTGTGGATGAAGAACATGATGCCTCTTTCAAGCAGGAAGAGGGCGTTATCTATCACGCACGGGATATGGCGGTGGTGCGGGCATCCCTTGGCAATATTCTGGTAGTGCTGGTGAGTGCCACCCCTTCTTACGAAAGTCTGGTGAATGCTAAGGAAGGCAAATATTTGCATTTTGTTCTTAAAGAACGACATGGTCCCGCTCAAATGCCCACCATCAAGGCCATTGATCTTCGTCAACATCCACCGCCACCAGGCAGATGGATTTCGGAAGTGCTTGAAGATGCCATTGGGGAAAACCTGATCCGGGGAGAGCAGACACTACTGTTCCTGAACCGCCGCGGGTTTGCGCCACTAACAATATGTCGTGCCTGTGGAGAGCGTATGGATTGCCCTAATTGCACTGCCTGGTTGGTGGAGCATCGCTATAAAGGCGAACTTTTGTGCCATCATTGCGGATTCGTGCAGCCATTTCCGGAAAGCTGCCGGAGCTGTGGTGCCAAAGGGAAGCTGGCACCTTGCGGGCCTGGTGTGGAGCGATTGTCGGATGAAGTCGCAACCCTTTTCCCGGAAGCGCGGATCCTGATTATGACCAGTGATACGGCGACCGGTCCGGCCAAGACCAGGGAAATTGTGAAAAAAATTGAACAGGGCAGTGTCGATATCATTATCGGCACCCAGATTCTCACCAAGGGATATCACTTTCCCAACCTGACTCTGGTTGGCGTTGTGGATGCCGATTTAGGCTTAAAGGGCGCTGACCTGCGTGCGGGCGAGCGAACCTATCAGCAATTGGAACAGGTCTCAGGCCGGGCCGGGCGGGCCGAAAGACCCGGCTTGGTCTATTTGCAAACATATTCACCCGACCATCCGGTTACGGCCGCACTGGTTAGTGGCGATCGAGCCGCTTTTGTTGGCTATGAGTTGGAGGCAAGACGGGCGCAGCAGGTGCCCCCATATGGTCGTATGGCGGCCCTGATAATCACCGGTCGGGATATGGAAAAAGTGATGCTGGCATGCCGGCGCTTGGCAAAGACGTCACCACATTCAAAGAAATTCAGGGTTCTTGGACCGGCTCCAGCGCCCCTGGCACGACTTCGGGGGCATCATCGATATCGGTTTTTGATGCTCTCGGCAAAGAAACAACCTCCGCAAAAGGCGATTCGGGAATGGCTTGCTCGGGCCAAGCCCTTGAAGGGTGTGAGAATAAAGATCGACATTGATCCGGTTAGTTTCACATAAGACTTTGATAAAAATAGGGTTTTTTGATCAAAAAATGTGGTTTTACGCGGCTTGCAACAGTGCAACCTCTGTGCTAGGAAACGCGCGCTCACCGGGGGTGAAATCACCTGATCTCCGGAGAGATGAGGGTTAGGGAATATCAATTGATCGACGCGAATTATCCGCGAAGATCCGCGTCACAGGGATAGGTTGTTTTGTCTTCGACTGGGGCCATTCTTTCTGGAATTTCGGGGCGTTACGCCGCCGCACTTTTTGATTTGGCCAAGGAGGCCGGTCAACTGGAGCGGGTTGAGGCGGATTTTGACCTCATCAGTGGTTTGTTGGCAAAAAGCGATGATTTCGGAGCCATGACCATAAGCCCCATATTGAAGCGGGCGGAGCAAATGAAGGCGGTCCAGGCAATTTCAGAACACATGCAATTCCATACCCTGACAACAAATTTTCTGGGTGTTTTGGCCCAGAATGGCAGATTAGAACATCTTCAGTCGACTTTGGAAGCCTTTGCCAGGCTTCTTGCCGATGAGCGAGGGGAAATAACAGGTCAGGTAATTTCTGCCTTTCCCCTGACAGATGTTCAGCTTGCAGCTTTGAATGCCAAGATCAAAGCGTCCGTTGGAAGAGATGTAAATCTTGAAGCCACTGACGATCCAACGCTCTTGGGTGGGCTGGTTGTGAAAATTGGTTCCCGAATGGTAGACAGTTCAATCCGAACAAAACTTGAGAACCTCAAAGTTTCTATGAAAGGCGTCTGATCATGGATATCCGTGTAGCGGAAATCTCGAAGGTCTTGAAGGACCAGATTGAAAATTTTGGTACCGAGGCGGAAGTCTCGGAAGTTGGCCAAGTTCTCTCAGTAGGTGACGGAATTGCCCGCATCTATGGACTGGATAATATCCAGGCCGGCGAGATGGTTGAATTTCCTGGCGGCATCAAGGGAATGGCACTCAATTTGGAAACAGACAATGTGGGTGTTGTGATTTTTGGTGAAGACCGTGGCATCAAGGAAGGCGACACTGTCAAGCGTACCGGGGCTATCGTGGATGTGCCCGTGGGGCGAGGTCTGCTGGGCCGGGTTGTGGATGCGCTCGGAAATCCCATTGATGGAAAAGGCCCGATCGAAAGTGATGAGCGCCGGCGTGTGGATGTGAAAGCCCCGGGCATTATTCCGCGACAGTCGGTCCATGAACCCATGCAGACGGGCCTCAAGTCAATCGATTGTCTGGTTCCGATTGGCCGTGGCCAGCGAGAATTGATTATTGGTGACCGGCAGACCGGGAAGACCGCGGTCGCCATTGATGCCATCATCAACCAGAAGGCAATCAATGACGGTGATGACGAGAGCAAAAAGCTTTATTGTATTTATGTGGCGATTGGACAAAAACGCTCAACCGTTGCCCAAATCGTCAAAACGCTCGAGGACAGGGGTGCGCTCGAATATACCATCGTCGTGGCGGCCACCGCCTCCGAGCCTGCACCGTTGCAATATTTGGCTCCCTATGCCGGTTGTGCCATGGGCGAATATTTCCGTGATAATGGTATGCACGCGCTGATCATTTATGATGATCTTTCCAAGCAAGCCGTGGCCTACCGGCAAATGTCGCTTCTGCTTCGCCGCCCGCCAGGACGTGAAGCCTATCCGGGGGATGTTTTTTATCTCCACTCAAGGCTTCTGGAGCGTGCAGCCAAACTCAATAAAGATCACGGCTCGGGATCGCTGACAGCCCTACCCATTATTGAAACCCAGGCTGGTGACGTATCTGCTTATATTCCAACCAATGTTATTTCAATCACGGACGGGCAGATTTTCCTGGAGACCGAGCTTTTTTATCAAGGCATCAGACCCGCCATCAATGTGGGTTTGTCGGTCTCTCGGGTTGGCTCTGCTGCTCAAATCAAGGCCATGAAACAGGTGTCAGGTTCTATCAAGCTGGAGTTGGCCCAATATCGGGATATGGCGGCCTTCGCCCAGTTTGGATCGGATCTGGACGCTTCCACTCAACGGCTTTTGAATCGGGGCGCCCGTTTGACCGAGCTCTTGAAACAAGGCCAATATCAACCCATGCCGGTCGAAGAACAGGTGGTTGCCATTTTCGCAGGTGTGAACTCCTATCTGGATGATATTGAGGTCAAAGATGTGACACGTTTTGAAGAAGCTTTCCTGGCCGAGATGAGAAGTAAACATCAGGATATTCTCGATGACATTGCCAAGGAACAGGCCTTGACCGAAAAGACCGAGGAAAAGCTGAACGCTGTCCTCGACAAATTTGCCAAGGCGTTTGTCTGATCGGCCGAATTCACTAAGGGAAGCAATTCCGGATTCAATTATGCCCAATCTCAAGGATTTGAAAATAAGGATCAACAGTGTCACCTCGACACAAAAGATCACCCAAGCCATGAAAATGGTCGCGGCTTCAAAACTGAGGCGAGCCCAGGAGGCAGCCGAGGCATCGCGGCCCTATGCCGAGCGCATGGAAAAAGTTTTGACAGATCTTGGCCACAGCATGGCCGGTAACGAAGGGGCATCACCGCTGTTGGTTGGCACTGGCAAACAGGATGTTCATCTGATTATTGTTGCCACATCCGAGCGCGGCCTCTGTGGTGGATTTAACTCCTCAATTGTAAAGCTTGCCAAGCTTAAAATCGAAAAATTGATTGCCGACAAGAAAAAGATCAAAATCCTCTGCATTGGCCGTAAGGGCCATCTGCAGTTGCGCCGCCAGTACAACCAGCTGATTGTTGACGTGATTGATTTGAAACATGTGAAGAGGTTGGCATTTTCTGACGCCAGTCCTATTGCCGGGCGTATTTTGAAAATGTTTGAGGACGGTGAATTTGATGTTTGCACGCTTTTTTACGCCCGCTTCAAATCAGCACTGACTCAGATTGTCACTGAACAAAAAATGATTCCGGCACCGATAGCAGAAGCCAATGATGAAGCAGAGGATGATCTTGGAGGGGCTGCTTACGAGTACGAGCCTGGAGAGGCCGAAATTTTAGAAGCCCTTTTACCGCGCAATGTATCGGTGCAATTGTTCCGGGCACTTCTGGAAAATGCTGCTAGTGAGCAGGGCGCACGCATGACCGCCATGGAAAGCGCCACCAGAAATGCAGGCGAGATGATCGACGACCTGACGCTGCAATATAACCGCTCACGTCAGGCGTCCATAACAAGTGATTTAATTGAAATTATTTCGGGCGCTGAAGCGCTCTAAGAAAGACCAGAAAACAGGAGTGCAGCTAATGGCAACCCCAGAGGCCACAGGAAAAGTGATACAGGTTATTAGTGCCGTTGTTGATGTTCAATTTGACAATGAGCTACCGAATATTTTGTCAGCTCTTGAATTGGACAATCACGGCAACCGTCTGGTGCTGGAAGTAGCACAGCATTTGGGTGAAAATATAGTTCGTACCATTGCCATGGATTCAACCGAAGGTCTGGTTCGGGGGGCTCCGGTGAGGGACACGGGTGAGCCGATCCATGTACCTGTCGGCCCGGAGACGCTCGGACGCATTTTAAATGTCATCGGCGAACCGATCGATGAACTGGGTCCTATCAAGACCAAAAAAACCTATCCCATTCACCGCCCGGCTCCTGACTTTGTGGATCAATCCACTGAACAGGAAATTCTGGTGACCGGCATCAAGGTTGTGGATTTGCTGGCGCCTTATGCCAAGGGTGGCAAGATCGGACTTTTTGGCGGTGCCGGTGTGGGCAAGACCGTTATCATTATGGAGTTGATCAATAATATTGCCAAGGGTCATGGCGGTTATTCAGTCTTTGCCGGGGTGGGCGAGCGGACCCGCGAAGGCAATGATCTCTATCATGAAATGATCGAGTCGGGTGTTATTAATCTCGATGGGGAATCAAAGGCGGTACTGGTTTATGGACAAATGAACGAGCCGCCTGGTGCCCGCATGCGCGTTGGCCTGACGGGTCTGACTTTAGCAGAATATTTCCGGGACGAAGAAGGCCAGGACGTGCTGTTTTTTGTGGATAATATCTTCCGGTTTACCCAGGCCGGTTCGGAAGTTTCAGCTCTGTTGGGTCGCATTCCGTCGGCTGTGGGGTATCAACCAACTCTCGCCACGGATATGGGCCTGTTGCAGGAGCGTATTACCACCACCAAAAAAGGATCGGTGACATCAGTGCAGGCCATTTATGTGCCCGCGGATGATTTGACAGACCCTGCGCCCGCCACTTCCTTTGCTCATCTGGATGCAACCACCGTGCTGTCGCGTCAAATTGCAGAGCTTGGCATTTATCCCGCTGTGGACCCGCTGGATTCAACCAGCCGTATTCTGGATCCGCGGATCGTTGGTGAAGAGCATTATAAAGTGGCCCGGAGCGTGCAAGAGGTTCTGCAAAAATATAAATCACTGCAGGATATTATCGCAATTCTGGGCATGGATGAGCTCTCAGAAGATGACAAGATGGTGGTTTCGCGTGCGCGGAAAATCCAGCGTTTTCTGTCCCAGCCTTTCCATGTGGCAGAGGTATTCACAGGCTTCCAGGGTATTTATGTGGAATTGGCTGATACCATTAAAGCTTTCAAGGCAATAGTTGCTGGTGAATATGATCATTTGCCGGAAATGGCTTTCTATATGGTTGGTACCATCGAAAGCGCCGTGAAAAAGGCTGAAGATATGGCTGCAGAAGCAGCCTAGAGCGCTAGCGGGTTAGGCAGGGATATGGCAAAAACATTGCATTTTGAACTGGTTTCTCCGGAGCGGTTGTTGATGGAATGCGAGGTCACAGCAGTTGTTGTGCCAGGGTCCGAAGGAGATTTCATGGTCTATCCCGACCATGCCCCTGTCATTACGACCATACGCCCGGGTGTGGTCGAGGTTATGGGAGCCAGTGACAAGGATGAAATCGTGCGATTGTTCATCCATGGGGGATTTGCCGAGGTTGGCACCGGTCATCTGGTCATTCTGACCGAAGAGGCGATTCCGGTATCGGAGCTAAGAAAAGCTGATATTGAACAAAAGATCATTGATGCCAGGGAAGACCTGGAAGACGCCAAAACGGACGAGCAAACCCGGACGGCCCAAGAGGCTATCAGCAAGCTGACCGAGCTGTTGAAAGCGGCAGCATAAAATATTATCTCGGCTGCTGAGGATTATTTTGCTCGTAGCAATGTCTGAATCTGGCCGTGAGCATTTCATAGACATGGGTTTTAAAAGGGATAACCAGGCGGACCAACTCGTCCGGTTTTACCCATTTCCACTCGAGAAATTCAGGGTGAGTAGTATCGAGATTTATCATATGATCCTCGCCTAGGAATCGCATGCAAAACCACTTCTGCTTTTGCCCGCGGTATTGTCCATTCCAGATTTTACCCTGCAAATCATCGGGCAGATCATAGCGTATCCAGTCTTTGATCTGATCCAGCACTCTTATTTGGTCGGGTCCAATATCTATTTCTTCTTCAAGTTCTCTTATGGCCGCATTCTCCGGATCTTCGCCGTCATTGATGCCGCCTTGCGGCATTTGCCAATATTGGCTCTGATGATCCATGCGCCGCGCCACGAACACCCGATTTTCAGAATTCAGGAGCATGATGCCTGCGCAGGGGCGGTAGGGGAGATGAGAAGATGCAGCGGCCATCGGCCTAAAGTCCTAATTCACGGTTTGACGGCCAACCACAGAGGTTATGGGCACTAGATCGATGCCCTTGCCAGCCAGGGTGGCAGCCCATTCGGTAACCGTATTCATGGTCACGGGTATGGCTTGACCCACACCTACAGCAACGCCGGTTGCCCTGGCCACATTTTCCAGATTCTGTAAATGCGCCCTGATATCAGTGGCATTAAGCGAATTGTCGATGTAGCGGTCATTTACCGCAAAAGGCATGCCAAGATCACTTGCAGCCGAAGCAGCGACTGTAAACTGGGTTGCACGGCTATCGACAAACAACAGTCCTCTTCTTTGAAGATCTTGCATTATGGGCCCCACGTCATCGGCGGAGGCGGTAAACTCAGATCCCATTTCACTGATAACACCCACATATCCGAGAAAGCGGCTCAATACCCAGTAAAGCCGGTCCAGATTAGTGGCGGCATCAAGGTCTGTGAGCAGGGTGTGCGGCCCGGGGTCGTTGGCAGGATAATCACGGGGTTCCATCGGCAGCATCATCAGGATTTCATGGCCATTTCTGTATGAGTTTCCTGCATAAGACTGAAGATCAGAGCCATAAGGCGAAAAGGCAAAGGTAATCCCTGGCGGCATGGATTGGATCGCGTTCTCGGTTATATCCCGTCTCAGTCCGAGCCCGGTGATGATAATTGCAATGCGCGGTCTGCTGGAGTTGGACGAGAATGTTTGCCGATAAGAAACCCAGGGCATACGCTGATTACTGATAACTGGTATGGGTCCATAGGGTCCTTCTTCGGTTAAAGTGCCCGGAGCTGAGGGGTTTTGATTATCAGCCTGATCCTGACCAGCCGCGTTTTCGGCACTGTCTTCCTCAACCTCTGAATCCCTTTGGGATGTTTCCGGGACATTTTCAGCAGGGGATGTGGAGATTTCTTCTTCGAAAGTATTGGAATCAACCGGATCATTGGCAGAGACGGTTATATCCTGGTTTGAAGGGTCTTCATCCGCACTAACAGCTTCATGATCGCCGGTAGTGCTGTCAGTTGCGCTTGTTTCGGTCGGGTTTTGCATATTGTAAGCATATTGCAGCCAGGCAGCCCCGCCACTCAACACACCGAGTGTAATCACCCATGCAATAATGAGTGTCCGCACCGAACTTCCCCCTCCGTGGACCGCAAAGATGCGGTTTTAATAATGCCTAAATCTAACTGGTCTCATTCCTTGCCACAACGATTTCACTCATGCTAATGACTCCTTCAAGAAGATCCAGAGCGTAGCTCAACTGATAATCAGAAGGACCGTCCTCTTCCACAAGAACCGGTGATGGCCGGTCAAGATCAACATCTTGCACTTCCGGCTCACCGGCATTGTCACCATTGGAAATATGACCATCCAGATCGCTTTCCCTTATGGGCTCACGCCCCGAGGTTTGAAAATTGATTTGCTCAATGACAATATCAGGGTCTATGCCCACCGCCTGAATGGACCGTCCGGCTGGGGTATAATATCTGGCAGTTGTCAGACGCATGGCCCGATCCTGATCCAGGGGAATTACCGACTGAACCACACCTTTGCCAAAAGTCCGGACACCGACAATTGTAGCCCGGCGATGATCCTGTAAGGCACCCACCACAATCTCGGAAGCGGAAGCGGTTCCGGCATTCACCAAAATCACAACCGGCAGGCCATCGGCAATGTCACCAGGCTTCGCGTTCCAGCGTTCATTTTCATCCGGGTGACGACCCCGAATGGAGACAATTTCGCCCCGGTCCAGAAAAAGATCAGTGACAGAGATGGCTTGATCCAGAAAGCCGCCGGGGTTGTTCCTCAAATCGATAACATATCCCCTGAGGTTCTGGCCTAATTCAGACCTGATTTCGCCAATGGCACGCATCAAATCGCGGGTCAGATTTTCATTGGTAAAGGTGGTTAGTCTCAAATAGCCTATATTATCTCGCTCAATCCTGTGGCGAACGGCATTGAGGCGTATCACCCGACGAACAAGTTCCACATCAAAGGGGCCTCCCTCATTGGCGCGTAATATTGTCAGCGTTACGGCCTCGCCAACCGGGCCACGAAGAAGTTCAACCGCTTCGCTAATATCCATATTGCGAATAGATTCACCGTTCACATGGGAGATATAATCGCCGGAGCGCAGACCCGCTTCCGAGGCTGGGGTATCATCCATGGGCGCAATAACTTGCATCCTGCCGTTTTCCATGACCACTTCCAGGCCGATACCACCGTATTCGCCGCGAGTTTCAACTTGCATTTCCCGAACATCAGATCGGTCCATATACCCAGAATGGGGGTCCAGCGCCGCCAACATGCCCCTGATAGCTGCTTCCATCAAAACTTCGCTATCAACTTCCTCAACATAATATTCCGTGATGCGTTTAAACACTTCGATAGTGAGATCCCACTGTTCCAGTGTTTTCTCGTCGGTCTGGCCATGCGCCAAATTTACGGGCAGCAGGAAGCCGATCAGCAGGCTGATTGCAATTATTTTCTTTTTCATTTTCCACCTATGTTTTCTGAAGCGAGTAACAACCACTCTAATGGGTTCAACGGTTCACCATTGTGTCTTATTTCCACATAAAGTTCCGGGGCATCACGATTTGATATGCTCGCACTGGAACCGCTCGGGGCCTCTGCCATTAGCGCTACGGGTTCGCCGGCAAGAACCCATTGCCCCACCATACCGTCGATGCGGTCCATACCGGCCAGGAGACTATGATATCCCTGACCATGGTCAATGATCAAGAGTTGGCCGTATGATCTGAAAGATCCAGCAAAAACAATTTGTCCGTCATAGGGGGCGAGCACCATGGCGCTTGACCCGGTTTGGATGCGTATTCCGCGGGTTTTGCCAACTTCCGCGCTTTCACCATAGCGCTCCATCAAAATGCCGCGTGCGGGCCACGTCATGCGTCCAGCTGCCCCTCTAAGGGACAATGATCCGGGCGGAGGGGGTGTTCCCAGGCTGGGTCTGCTACCTGACGCACTAGAGGCGGCTTCCCTGATTCGGGATAATAAGTCCCTTAAATCCTGAGCCTCGTGTGCCAGAGCTGTTTGGCGTAAAATCTCATCAGCCAGATCGCTGGAAATTTGTTCATAATAGGACCGGCGCCGGGCGAACAAACCAACAAGTGATTCGCGATCATCGGACAAGGATGCCAATTCGAGGTTTAAAATATCCTTTTGGGAATTGGTCTCGTTCTTGATTGATTCGAGCCTCGATAAATCCATCCGGATTATTTCCGCTTTGGTTTCAATTTCGGGTAGGGTGGTTGATAGCAGTAACGCCGTTCTGATGGTATCAATGGTAGCATCCGGTCTTACCAGCACATATTCAGGTGGTCTTTGGGTTAATCTTTGCAAGGCCGCGAGAGTGGTCATGATATTGGTGGCTTGTGATTCGAGTGAGAGTTCCAGATCAAGCTGTTCGGACCGGAGAAGACCCATGTTTTGTTCCAATATCTCGATCCGGGCGGATGTGTCTGAAATATCTGCCGCGAGTGCCACAAGAGCTTCACTGATGTCGGCAATGACTTCGGCCAGATTATCTGCCTCATACGACAAGTCTTCCTGGCGAGCGCCGCCTTCACCCATTTCCTCTTCAATTTCCTGCAAGCGTTCCCGGGCATCTTCATTATCCTCCTGGGCCAAGGTGGAAAACGGAAAAGCCAACAGCAGCCCCGTCAAGAAAAACAGTGCTGAAATTTTATATGCGCACTTCATTTGCACTCACTGACCGACAAGAGCGAGCGTCCGGTCATGGCCTCTGGTTGTTCCAGACCCATAATGTCCAGCAAGGTTGGAGCCACATCCGCGAGCTGCCCGTTCTTTAGCCCGATCTCGGACTTTCCTTGAATTTTATAATTGACCAGGTGAACCGGCACCTCAAAATTTGTGTGGGCGGTGTAGGGTTCAGCCGTTTTCTGGTCGGACATCAACTCGATATTGCCATGATCAGCGGTAATCAGGAGCACGCCGTCAGCCGAAATCACAGCGTCTTGCAAACGACCCAGACAAATATCGATCATCTCCACCGCTTTCCGGGCTGCGGCCATGTTCCCGGTATGGCCCACCATATCGGCGTTGGCGTAATTGACGACGATAAAATCATACTTGTCGGAAGAAAGTGCAGCCACCAGCTCGTCGGTGACCTCGGGCGCTGACATTTCGGGTTGTAAATCATAGGTGGCAACTTTTGGAGACGGGATCAATTTGCGATCTTCCCCTTCAAATATTGTTTCATCACCACCATTAAAAAAGAAGGTTACATGCGCATATTTTTCCGTCTCGGCGATCCGGAGCTGTTTCAGGCCTGCTCTCGCGACGATGACTCCCATATTGTCTTTAATCTCCATAGGCGGAAACAAACTCTCATAAAATTCCTTAAGCTTGGATGAATATTCTGTCATGCCTAGCAGGCAGGAAAAGGCAACAGACCGGGTTCGCTCAAAATCCTCAAACCCGGGGGCGGCCAGTGCCAGCGCCAACTGTCTCACGCGATCTGCCCGAAAATTAATTATGATCAGCCCGTCACCATCCTTCATGCCCTTAAAATCACCAATGATTGACGGCAGCATAAATTCATCACCTACGCCTGCATCATAGGATTTTCCAATGGCTTCTCCCACGCTCGGGGCCATCACGCCACTGGCGTTAACCAGGGCTTCATAAGCGAGCCCGGTTCTCTGCCAGCGCTGGTCGCGGTCCATGGCATAATAACGCCCCGATACGGTGGCGATGCTGGTGTTCTGAAATCCGGCCATATCCTGTTCCAGATCAGCCAGGTAAGCCCGAGCGCTTTTCGGAGGTGTATCCCGACCATCCAGAAAGGCGTGAATGGCTACCGGAATTCCGGCCCCAGTCAGAATTGAAGCAAGTGCAACAAAATGGTCCTGGTGACTATGCACACCGCCGGGTGACGCCAGGCCCAGAAGATGACAGGTACCAGCCGCATTTTTCAGATGTTCCAGAAAAGTCGCCAGCGTTGCATTGGCGGAAAAACTGCCATCAGCAATCGCCTCATCAATACGGGGCAGGCTCTGTTTAACGATGCGACCGCCCCCTATATTCATATGACCAACCTCGGAATTCCCCATTTGGCCTTTGGGCAGTCCCACTGCCGCGCCGGATGTTTCCAGCAAAGCATGGGGATAGTCTCTGATAATCTGGTCATAGTTGGGGGTTGCCGCCATGGCGATGGCATTGTCTTTCGTGCTCTCCCGGTATCCCCACCCATCAAGGATACAAAGCACAACCGGCCGGGGAGGGTTTGAGGTTTTTTCAGTCATGGTGTTATTTAATAGATCATTTCCTGTTTGGCCAAAACTTTGTTCCATTTACTCCCCGGGTCAGATTTTATGACCGGTGATAGGGGTGCCCGGACAATATGGTTGAGGCTCGATAAATCTGTTCAGCCAGCATGGCCCGCACTAGCAGATGTGGCCAGGTCATGGTCCCCAATGAAAGGGTATAATCCGCTCTCCCCAGCACGTTTTTGTGCAGGCCATCAGCGCCACCGATCAAAAAGGAAATAATTGAATGCCCAGTTTGTTGCCACTGTTCAAATTTTGTCGCCAATTTCTCACTTGATAACATATTGCCCCTGCCATCCATGGCGACCATAACGCTGTTTTTTGGAACCGCAGCGAGCAGGAGCCCTGCTTCCTTCTCCATGAGTTGCAGAGGGGGAAGCGGGCGTTTTTCCTCCACTTCGATCATTTTGCATTGCCAGGAAAGTCTCGAAAAATATCGATCGACCAGCGCGGTTTCATCGGATTTTGCAGATCGTCCGACCGCAATAATATTGATGCGCATTGCCAAGGCCGCTTCCTAAAGACTCATGTCATCATTCAAATCGACCAGCCACATTTTCTCAAGATTGTAAAAACTTCGAACCTCGGGCCTGAAAATGTGGATAATGATGTCACCAGCATCGACCAGCACCCAGTCGGCCCGCGGCAAGCCCTCAATGTTCGGTGCTTTAAATCCACTCTTCTTTATTTCTCTTATCAGAAAATGCGCAAGAGAAGAGACATGGCGCTGAGAAGTGCCATTGGCAATGACCATAAAATCGGCAAGAGATGTCTTGCCAATCAGATCAATTTCCAGAACGTCAACGGCTTTGTTTTCGTCAAGGGATTGAAGAACAACGGCGAGCAAATCCGCGACTGATTTTTGATTTTTAAGCCTTACGCTAGCGGACAGTGCGTCCTCCTGTTTTTATAGGTTCCAGTTTGTTCTAATTTTGTTTCTGGTTCAACCTGATTTCGGTAGCAGAGGCAGAATGACGAGGGCCGGTTAGAAAAATCCATGCTGGCGCGGGCATGTGAACCAGGGTTCGGGCCTGCCTTTCGTTGCGACGTGCGAACGAAAACCGCTGCGCTGCCTTTGAGCTCAAGGCTTGCAGGGCATATCCCGGCCGGTCCATAATAGCCATGGGAACCAGATTCATTAACTTTTGCCAATGATGCCAGTTTTCAAGTTCTATAAAATTATCGGCCGCCATAATCCAGATGAATCGGGTTTGAGGGCAATGCTGTCTCAGGCTTTCAACCGTGTTAAGGGAATAATTACTCTGGAATCGCTGCTCCAGGCCGAGAACTCTTACATCGGGGTGGGTCACAAAATTTTGGGCTGTTTTCAGGCGTTCTTGAAAAGGAGCCATATCCCGTTTGGTTTTTAGCGGGTTTTGTGGTGAAACCAGCCACCATATCTGGTCCAGTCCCAACCGTTTGAGCGCTGTCAGGGTTATATGCATATGTCCTTCATGCGCCGGATTGAAAGACCCTCCCAGCAAGCCAATTTTCAGGCCTCTTGCCAGAGGTATTTTGGCTGATAAACCATTTTCATGAGGCACTTCAGTCATGTTTATATCGGTGACCAGGGTTCATTTGTTGCTGGCTCCTTAGCCTTCGGCTGGTCTTTCAAAGGCTTTCGAGTTTTCTTGAGGTAAGACCAAATCGCGCGCTGAATTTCCTTCACGCCTTTGTTTGTCACGGCAGATACCAGAAAAATTTTAGATTTCGTGACTTTTTCTAGTTGTTGCTTCTTTTCCTCCAGGGCTTCTGGAGAGAGAAGGTCGATTTTATTAAGCGCGATTATTTCATGTTTCTTGTCCAGATCTCCCCCATATTCACTGAGTTCCTGACGCACTATTTTATAGTTTTCGGCCAAATTATCTTCGTGAATATCAATAATATGGAGCAGAGTACGGCAGCGCTCCACATGGCCAAGAAAGCGAACGCCGAGTCCAACACCTTCATGGGCCCCTTCAATCAGTCCTGGTATATCTGCCATTACAAAGCTGGCACCATCAATCTCCACGACCCCTAACTGCGGGACGAGGGTGGTGAAGGGAAAATCGGCAATTTTTGGCCTGGCACGGCTGACCACGCTCAGATAGGTAGATTTTCCGGCATTTGGCAGCCCAACCAGCCCCACATCGGCGATCAGTTTAAGCCTCAGCCAGATCCAGAACTCCTCACACTCACCACCGGGCGTGGTTCGACGTGGAGCCCGATTGGTGGCAGATTTGAAGTGGGCATTGCCGAAGCCGCCTTCCCCTCCCGTAGCCAGGAGAACTTGTTCACCCGGAGTGGTGAGATCGGCAATCATGAATTCTTTGTTTTCATCAAATATCTGGGTGCCCACAGGAAGTTTGATAACAATATCCTGCCCTGATTTACCGGTGCGGTCCTTGCCCATGCCATGGACACCCCGGCCAGCCTTGTAATGCTGTTGATAGCGGAAATCTATCAGCGTATTCAGGCCCTCGGCGCATTCCAGATATATATGGCCGCCACGACCGCCGTTGCCGCCATTGGGTCCGCCAAACTCCACTCGCGCCTCCCGGTGAAAGCTCATACAGCCATTGCCACCGGCACCGGACTTCACAAATATCTTTGCCTCATCAAGAAACTTCATTTCAAGCTCCCGGACCCGAAGTTCAATAAGATATAATAGCCTGCAGGCAGCACAAACACAAAAGGGAATGGCGCCCCATTCCCCTGCAATTGCCGCTGCAAATACATTTAATTAAGCGGTTCAATGCTCACATAAGAGCGGCCCAACCGACCCTTTGAAAATTTGACTCGGCCATTCACAAGCGCAAAAAGCGTGTGGTCTTTTCCCATGCCCACATTTTTCCCGGGGTATTTTTTGGTACCACGCTGGCGAACGATAATATTTCCCGCGATGACACTCTCGTCGCCATATTTCTTGACGCCCAGGCGGCGACCGGCTGAATCGCGACCATTGCGTGAACTGCCTCCGGCTTTTTTATGTGCCATCTGATCGCTCCTTTAGCTCTTGGTGGGTTTTTTTGCTGGTGTTTTTTTGGCGGCGGGTTTTGCCTTAGCGGTCGTCTTCTTCAGGGCAGTTTTTTTGGTTTTGGCTTTTTCACCTTTGCTTTTTACGGTCGTGTCTTTCTTTGGAGTTGCTTTTTTGGTGCCTCCCAATCCTGATATTTTCAGGACTGTCAATTGTTGGCGATGGCCCATGGTCCGGCGATACCCTTTTCGCCTTTGTTTCTTGAAGACAATGATCTTGTCAGCCCGCTTTTGTTCTAGAATGGTTGCAGTGACGCTGGCACCGGCAATGCCAGGAGTACCGATTTTGGTGGTTTTCCCGTCATTAAGAAGCAGAACATTATCAAGTACCACGGTATCACCCGCCTCGCCGGGCAGTTTTTCCACCTCGATAATGTCGCCGGTAGCAACCCTTAATTGCTTACCGCCTGTTTTGACCACTGCAAACATCGGATATCTTCCTAAAAACACGATGGCGGGCGTATTGAATCCAGCCAGCCTCAAAATTCAAATGGACGGATTTATCCGCCCCTCAAGAGTGCGCGCAATATAGCGCTCAAACCACCTCTGTCAATGATTTTTGCTGCATTCTGGATCTCGTGAGGCCCAAGCCGCGACGGCGATTGAATTGACGGTCATGGATAAGCCCCAGACAGGGTCCCTGGCCTGACTTGCTCACCCTGAGGGCTTGCGTTAAATTGCCCCCCGCCTTAGAAAGCTTTCAGCGGAGAGGTGCCAGAGTGGTTGAATGGGGCGGTCTCGAAAACCGTTGTAGGTTTACGCCTACCGAGGGTTCGAATCCCTCTCTCTCCGCCATTTTCTCTAAATAACTCATTGTTATCATTAGATAAAATATTTTACGTATTGGCGTTTTTTCCATTTGTGGTACTGAAAGTGGTACTGAACTATGGTAAAGGCGAACAGGGTAATTATCCCGTATCTCTATAAACGGGGCAAAAATTATTACTTCCGTTACCAATTAAGTCGGGCGGAGTTTGATCTTATAGGTCTAAGGGAAATCAAGCTTTCCCTTAAAACTAACCAACTGCAGAAAGCCTCCTTTTTGGCTCTCTCATTGAGTGGTTGTTTGGAGCGGGTTTTTAGAATGGCGAGCAAGAAAACATCTCTGACAAAACAAGAAACCAAGGAATGGCTGAAAGAATATTTGAAGGCTGAGCTGGATGGATTCCGAGAGGTTGTGGCCAAGGCTCACATTGACAGCAGTTTCGATCCTGAATTTCAAAAAGAGATGTGGCAGAAAGATGAGGCCTTACTCGTCCGAAATATCGAAAACCATCAATATCGCAAGAGAACGGTTTGGTTAGCTGAGAGGCTTTGCAGGGAAACTGAGAGCGAGATGCCAATCCCTGGCACCGTGGAATTTGACGATCTTTGCCGGACTGTATCATTTGCTGATCTTCAGAGAGCTAGGGCGGCTGTTGAGTGCTACTCGCTTCCTCTGGAAGAATACGAATCCCTACAATTATATTCCGCAGCGACTGATCAATTGGACCAAAAACCGGAACAGACGTCGTAGCTGTTATCTGCCGTTGTCAAGGCATACAAAGATGAATATTGGAGCGGCAATAACACCAAGAAAACCTGTGAAGAAATAGACGTAAAAATCGGATATTTCCTGGAATGGTTAGAAGAGGATTTGCCGATTGCGGCGGTTACGAAAGACCACATCAGGGAATACCGCAAGGCCTTATTGAAACTGCCCGCTAATCACGCTGTTCACCCAAAACTCAAGAAGCTGTCATTTAAAGATAAAATATTGCAGGGAGTAGGTTTCCCGGCCCTCAAGGATAAAACCAAGCAGAAGCATTTTGGCATTTTAACGAGCTTTTTCAATTGGTGTGAGAATGCGGGGTATGTGGACAATAGCCCTGTTGGAAAAATCAAGATCAAGAAAACCTCAAAAGACAGCATCGTAAAACTTCCATTCGATCACGATGATCTGCAGGCAATCTTAGAGGCTCCTTTGTTCACGGGGTACAAGACCGAAAAAATATGGACGGCTCCCGGAAAAATAAAAAAACGTAGGCCGGAGTATTGGTTTGTATTGATTGCTATGCTCAGCGGTTTGAGGATTGGTGAAATTGTACAACTCCGAAAATGTGACTTGAAACATATTGAGAAGGGTGGCGTGGGTTGGGTAATCGACGTGAATGCTGACGAGGACAAGACCGTTAAAACCCCCCAATCTGTAAGGCAGGTTCCATTACATGAGAAACTCGTAAATCTCGACTTTCCTGCTTGGGTCCAAAAGGTTGGTGGGGGAAAGAAGGGTTTTATTTTTTATGGGTTGTTGCCTGGGGGGAAGGGAGAGCCTAGTAAAAAAGCGTCTCCGAAATTTAACCGCTTTCTTAAGAAATTGGGACTGCATAGCAAGCAAAAGACCTTTCATTCATTTCGGCATAGCTTTAAGGATGCGCTCAAGACGGCTAAAGTTGTTCCTTATGATATTGATAGTTTAATGGGACATGACTCTGATAAAGGGAGTGTCAAATATGGTGTTGGTTCGGAGCTGGAAAGCCTTCGTGTAGCCATTGATAGCGTTGGAAAGAAGTTGAATTTCTCAAAACTATTTTGATCAAGAACATTTTCTTTTTTCAATGACAGTTTCACCCCGAATTACATCATAATTATCACCCTAAAATCAAAAGTTACATTCTCCTGAAAATCTTGTGGTTAATTTACCTTCCAAACACTTCGTATAAGTTATGTTACTTTAAGTGGTAACGTATTATCGAAAGTTGGTCGCTTGCAATTAATTGTAATTGTGCAAAATATGTGTATGTTTGTACACAGTTTAGATTTTTCAAAACATATGGTAGTCTATTGTTATCATTAAGAAAACAGGTTATTATATAGCATAAATATTGGCTAATGAAAAATCATAGTTTTTGGATCGGTTTTAGACAGTTTTATGGCTATAAAAATTGATAAACATGCGAGACTTTATCCCGCAAAAGATGATGGCTTTAGACTTTTGGTAACGCGTTTTTGGTTGAGAGGTCTCGCTAAAAATACTGTTTCCGGTTGGGATAGGGAGCTGGCACCCTCAGAGCAATTACTCTCTCAATATCGCGATCAAAAAGCAGGAGAAAAAAGCCCTGAGGAACAGAAGAATTTCCACGATCGTTGGCGGTTGGAATACCGAGCTGAAATGCTTCAAAAAAAGCATAAAATTGAAGCCCTCCGAACCCGTCATCTTGATGGCGAAACTATCACTTTGCTTTGCGCTTGCCACAGCCCTGAATTCTGCCATCGAAAAGAGTTAAAAGATTTAATCGAAAATGGTTGGGGGGAATGCGGTTAATAAACCTTTAAAATTGTCGGTTAATTTATGCGCGAATGAAAATTCGAAACCAGGCAAGCTCGGCGGTGCAAATCATGATCTTGTCAAAACCTGCAGGAAATTTCATCTTTTGATGAGGGATCCAACTACTTCCGATAATTCCTACTTATCGGAACCTCATTTTGAGGGTTCTAAAGCCCTGTCACAGGAGGTTCGCGAGTACCTCAGGGCATCCAGCTCGGAAAATACCAAACGGGCCTACAGGACTGATTTGGAGCACTTTCGGAAGTGGGGCGGGACAATTCCTGCATCTGTGGAACTTGTCGCGCATTATTTAGCCGAACATGCTGAGGTATTGTCTGGTGCGACCCTGCAGAGGC
>JACZYI010000005.1:0-415 GCA_022571175.1 Pseudomonadota bacterium | reverse complement strand
GCGATTGGTTGCTCGCTCAAAGGCGCATGAGGCAAAGGGCTTTGAAAACCCCATTCGTTCTGAAATCATCAAGTCGACAATGAAAGGTATCAAGCGCATTCATGGGAAACCTCAAAGGCAGGTGGCACCAATTACCAAAGAACGGCTTCTTGCAATGATTGAAGCCTGCGGGGACGACTTGAAGGGTATGCGAGATAAAGCATTGTTGCTTATTGGCTTTGCCGGTGCGTTCAGGCGGTCCGAACTTGTCGCACTCAATTTTTGTGACCTCGAAGAAGTGCCAGAGGGTTTGGTTGTTACGATCATGCGAAGCAAGACCGATCAGGAGGGCAAAGGGCGAAAAATAGGCATTCCCTACGCCAAGGGTCCTGTTTGTCCGGTGACAACTTTGCAACAGTATTTGCGCGAGGCGGGT
>JACZYI010000004.1 GCA_022571175.1 Pseudomonadota bacterium | reverse complement strand
AATACTGTTTTTTACCCTGACTCCCATGTTTGTGGTCCTGTTGTCTCTGACCGTATTTACACGAGGACGCAGAGCCACCTCCCGCGGTTTTCAGTTCTGGGGAAAAGCGGTTCTTTTTATGCTTGAAAAGGTTGTTCGGGTTCGGGTGGAGTATCATGGACTGGAAAATCTCCCCAAGGAGGGACCCTATATTGTCTGTCCCAAGCACGAAAGCACCATAGACGCCTTCGCGGCTCTCAAAATTCTGACTGATGTTACCGCGCTGGTGAAGAGCGAACTGTTCAAACTACCCTTTCTTGGCACTTGCCTTCGCAAGCTCGAGCTGTTTGATGTGAAGCGCAACAAAGGAACAGCCCACCAGGGACTGCCTGATGTCTCCGGCATTCTTCATGAAAGCAAACGACCCATGCTAATATATCCTGAGGGAACCAGGGTTCCCGTTGGATCAAAATATCCCCTTAAAAGCGGGGCTTATTACATTCAGGCGGAAGCTAAAATTCCGGTCATCACAGTGGCAACCAATGCTGGCTTTTTCTGGCCCAAAAATCGATTTTGGATCAAACCCGGTACCGTCATTGTTGAGATTCACCCCCCCATGCCCACCGGTCTTTCCAAGGAGGAATTCATGCTTGAGCTTGAAAAAAATGTTGTTGATCGCAGTATGGAACTACATCGTCTGGCTGGCGGCAAATAAGTCCGCATCGACCAAAATCACCGGCGATATTTATCGATCAGTTTCACAAAATATCTGTACATCTTGGGTTTGACATCCATATTAGTTGTTGAGTTTGACAGGGTAAGGCAATGGCGAAGAAAACCACAGACCGCGCAGTAGCGGGAATCGCGAGAGAATTGTTCAGAATTCATCAAGAATATGAATCTGCCCCCGATATTTCCATGAAGGATGCTGAGGGGTTTCTAGAACTCGTATTGGGGGCTCTGTTTCCGCAATTGGCTGCTGAAAAAATTGCGCTTGAAAAAGATATGGAAGCTATGCTGGGCTCCATCAAGAAAATGGCCTGTTCTCTGGTTCAGCGCTCTATGCCAAAATCTTCTACAAAGGAAGTATCCGACATCGTAATCCGGTTTATGGAGCAATTGCCTGAAATCGCTTCAGCCGTCAGGCTTGATGCGGAGCGCCTTAAGGCAGGAGATCCGGCAGCACATTCTCTTGCTGAGGTGATAAAGACGTATCCTGGTTGTCTAGCAGTCACGGCTCACAGAATTGCCCATCCCCTGTATTGCTCCGGGGTCCCAATTTTTCCACGAATCCTGGCCGAATATGCCCATCGACTGACCGGCATCGATATACATCCCGGTGCCCGGATTGGAAAATCCTTTTATGTTGATCACGGAACCGGCGTTGTCATTGGCGGAACGTCCATTATCGGAGACCATGTTAACATTTATCAAGGGGTCACACTCGGAGCTCTGAAAGTCGATGAGGCCGCGCGCGATCAAAAACGTCATCCCACAATCGAAGATAATGTTACCATATATGCTAATGCGACGATTCTTGGCGGCGAGACAGTGGTTGGGCATGACTCGGTGATTGGAGGGAATGTGTGGATCACACAAAGTATCTTGCCCTACTCGCGAGTCATGTACAAATCATCCGACAAGGCGGCAAGCGGACTAGATTACAGCATTTGAGAATTGGGTGAAAAGGAGTTGCTAAAATGAAGTGCAACAGCATTCTCGAAACTATCGGCGACACGCCACATGTGAAGATTCAGCGTCTGTTCCCATCTGACTTTGAGGTATGGATCAAACATGAGCGTGCCAACCCAGGTGCCAGCATTAAGGACCGCATTGCGCTATCCATGATTGAAGACGCCGAAGCTCAGGGCATTTTGAAACCAGATAGCGTTATTATTGAGCCTACATCTGGCAATACGGGCATTGGTCTCGCGATTGTAGCTGCGGTGAAGGGTTATCGACTTATTCTTGTAATGCCGGAGTCCATGTCGGTTGAGCGCCGCCGCCTGATGTTGGCTTATGGCTCAGAATTTGTGCTGACACCAAAAGAAAAAGGCATGCCCGGGGCCGTAGCCAAGGCGACAGAGATGGTAGAAAATACTCCGGGTGCCTGGATGCCATCGCAATTCGATAATCAGGCAAACATTGACGTCCATAGGGATACCACGGCCCAGGAAATTTTAAGCGATTTCCCTGATGGCCTGGATTGTCTGATTACGGGCGTTGGCACAGGGGGCCACATAACCGGATGTGCCCAGGTATTGACAGAAGCTTGGCCGAATCTGAAAGTTTTTGCTGTTGAACCGGAGGCCTCACCTGTCATTTCTGGCGGCAAACCGGGCCCTCATCCCATCCAGGGTATTGGTGCTGGCTTTATTCCGGTTAATTTACATACCGACCTGCTGGATGGCACCATAACGGTGCACCATCAGGACGCCATGGATATGGCACGCCGATCAGCACGCGAAGAAGGTACTCTCATTGGTATCTCGTCAGGCGCAACATTGGCCGCTATCGAGAAGAAACTACCTGATTTGGAACCAGGTAGCCGAATTCTTGGATTTAATTATGATTCTGGCGAGCGCTATCTCTCAATCGAGGGATTTCTACCCACAGAATAAGGTCGCTGACACTCAAACCTACCTGGTACGGCCCATGATTTTTTCGTAGGTTCTGAGGCCACCAAGGCCCAGAAGCGCCAGAACCAGTTCCATCATATTTTCGGTAGGAATGCTGGGCGGCACAATAGTTTCTCCCATGAGAAGCACCACCCAGCTAAACAGTGGTTGCCCCAGAAAGGCCCAGAGAAAACCAAGGCCGCAGACCCAACCTATGAAGGGACGCCATCCGGCAACAAAGATTGACCTGTGCTGTGCTTCCAGTTTGTTTATTTCAAGCTGAATTAGCCCCGGCTGTTGAGCCAGTTTGGCCATAAATTCCTTATGTCCCATTTTTTCCTCTTTGGAAGTCCAGATTTCATCGACAATATTCCCAAGCGCTTTCAACCCGTCAACGGCCATGTCAGCCCCAAATATTTTTGAAAGTAATCCCATTACAATGTCTCCTGAATGCCGGACATGATTCGATTACGATTCAGTGTCAATATACGACCCCGGTTGGCGGTAGCCTTGAATGAACAGTGTACCCATCCCGATCCGGGCCCGAAATAAGGATCAAAAAATTCAAGGATCAACTGATCAAAAATGAGGGTTTCAGCGATCCAGTTGGCAAGCTCTGGATTCGCGATCCCTGGCACCTCAAAATCGATAGCTTCACCGGTCAAATGTTGCGAATGTGATTTTGAACCGACCGCAGCATTCAGGGCTGCGCAGCGATAGCCTGAGCTTGGGGAAAAGGCTCTGGAGAAATGTGCCCTGACGGGCTCCAGAATTTCCCGGGCTACCCTTTGCATATTCTTAATGGCCGTTGGATCAGGGCGATTGACAATGCCGCGCCTAAGGGCGGTTTGGCTCTTCGTGAACTCAAGAAGGGTAAAGTGTTCAGACAGTTTCATTGCCGGTTTACTCCATAATCGCTTTATTCACATGCCCCGCAAGATGGAGGCATCCTTTTTAACGATCCGGCAATCATCTATTTGGTAAATATTATATTATTTATATCCATATAGGCACATTTTGAGGTAAAAGTCAAGCGACACCCCTAAGATGTACTGTCAGATTTTCGTTCAATCTCGTCCCCATTCTTTCGAGGCCAGGCCTTGATAACAGCATGAGCCCCAGTGGCAAGTGGAATGGCAAAAAAGACGCCCCATAGTCCCCAAATTCCACCAAAGAGCAAAATAGAAAAAATGATGGCATTGGGATGAAGCTTCACCACCTCGGAAAACAGGAGGGGTGCCAGGATATTGCCATCTAGCGCCTGAATGACAAGATATAGGCCAACTGCCAGGACAAATTCGCTGGTTAACCCCCATTGGAAAAAGGCAACAAAAGCGACGGGAAGTGTGACCAAAGCTGCACCGATATAGGGAATAACAACTGATAGGCCAGTAAGAAGGGCCAAGAAGGCGGCAAACCGAAGATCAATAACCGTGTAGACCGCCCAGGACGAAAACCCCACGATCAGAATCTCATAAACTTTACCTCGGGCATAATCGCCGGTACGGTCAATTACTTCCAGCCAAATACTTCTTACCAATGGCCTGTGAGCGGGCAGAAAAGACCCCAGCCAGGCCAAAATGACGTCCCGGTCCTTGAGAAAGAAAAAAACCATGACCGGGACAAGAATGGTATAAACCACAATGGTAATAAGGTTGGTAATGCCACCAAGTGAAAACTGCAGGGCTTTTTGTCCTACATCGATGAGCTCGGCACGCACACCTGCCATCAATTCAGCCACCTGAGCTTCATCCACAAATCCCGGGAAAGCTTCCGGTAATTTCATTGCCAAATCCTGCAAGGTCGTAACCATGCTGGGCAAGAGGCCAAAAAATTGTGCAAATTGCCCCGTAATGGGGGGCAATATTGCAACAAAAGCAATAAAAGCTATGGTCAGGAATGAAACAAATACAATTGTTACGGAGATGATATTGGAAACGCCCCTGCGACGGAGCCAATCAGCAGGACCATCGAGAAGAAATGCTAACACGACCGCTGCAATGGCGGGGGCAAGCATGTTGCCCAATAATATGATTGCAAGCACCGCCCCAACGATCAGCAGTACCAGTAAGACGACCTGAGGGTCTGAGAAATATCTATTAAACCAGTCGCGAATGATGTTCATGATATCTTATCTGCGCCCAGGGAACAATTTCGTCAATAGAATTATATCCTTAGAGCACGATCCTGCCTTGATTTATTTGAGCGAAAACCCGCCATCAACCACGAGATTCGCACCGGTCATAAAGCTATTCTCAGCCTGGGCAAGAAACATGACTGCTTTTGCCACATCCTCTGGCTGAGCAATCCCTTCTTTTGGAAAACCTCCCGCATATTTTTCCTCATCGCCCTGAATTTCCTCCATCGCTTTGCGATACATTGGCGTATCTGTGGGCCCAGGCGAAATGGAATTGATCCTGATATTTTTATCCGCATATTCGAGAGCTGCGCTTTTGGTTAACCCGATAACTGCGTGTTTGCTGGCACCATAAACCCCCATCCAGGCCGCCCCCTTGGACGCCAAAATGGAAGCGGTATTGATTATGATTCCGCCGCCAAGTTCTTCAAAAATACTGATTTCAGCTCTCATGGCATTTAAGACACCCCCGGCATTGGTAGCCATTATTTTGGCAAGCAACTCATCGGGCATTTGGGCTGACTTGAAGGGTGGATGGTTGATTCCTGCATTGTTGAAGGCAATGTGAAGGCCCCCGCATAATTTCAGACATTCCTTGATAAATCTCTCCATATCATCAGGAATTGTAACATCGGCGCATATGTAATGGGCAATCCCCCCCCTATTGCGGATTGACGCTTCAACCGTCTTGCCAAGACCTTCCCGTCTGCCGCAAAAACAGACCTGCGCACCACGCTCAGAAAAGGCTTTGGCGGTTGCTTCACCGATGCCCGAGGTGGCCCCTGTGATGGCCACAATTTTTCCAGAAAACTGCATCCCAATCCCATTCAATGGTCTGCTGCTGAGGTTCAAAGTATCTCAATTTTAAATCATATCTCTTTGATTTTTCAAGCGAAATTCAATTTTATCCTTGACCTTGGAGGCAATATGGCATTTCCAAGTGATAATGTGATATATATGCATATCGAATTTTTCAGGATTCGATAAAATCTAACATGAATTAGTATGGAGATAACCACATCGCGGAATCGTCAAATATTGCCAAAGTGATCAGACCCGGAAACAAAAAAAACACCGCCCTTGGTCAGGTGATTCAGGTGCTTTATCAAAATGCGCGTATGGTTATCATATACAATGTCCTGGCATCAATTCTCCTTGCCTGGTTTGTCTGGGGGCGTGTGCCGACGATTTATTTGCTCATATGGCTCGGAGCCATGACCCTGTCGGTAGTTGTACGCTACTACTTCAGTTATCGCTATTTTCAGGAATCTGCTCCGATCGATGAGTCTCTTTGGGGAACTAGATTTACACTTGGAGCCTTCGTTACAGGATTGATTTGGGGAAGTTTTGCATTTTTTCTCTACCTTTATCCTGATGCGGCGATGGAGCGGGTGACGGTTTTTATCATTATCGGTGTCACCTCGGGGGCGGCCGCAACAACATCCATATATTTGCCTGCCGCTCGTGCTTTTTTTGTGACCTCGCTCGCGCCCTTCATCGTCTATTTGTTGCTCATACAAAATCCGGACTTTGCACTGTTGGCTACAATGACGTTCTTTTTTGGTCTTTTCCTCGATCGCAACGCTGTTCTCGTCCAAAAAAATGCCCTGCAATTATTTGATTTACAGAAATCCCATCAGGTACTCCAGAGTGAGCACAAAGAGGTTGAAGGTCGCGCCATAGCTTTTGAAAAGCGACTATCCGGATCGGTAGATCTTCTAAAGGAGGCTCTGGATGCAAGCACCGATGGCATAGCACTATTTGATGCTGATTTAAGATTGGTTGCTCATAACGAGATTTTTGCTGAATGGTTTTTTTCCGAGCAACCATCTGCTTTGGTTGTTGGGTATTTATTCAGCGATATTCTGGACAACTATTTGACAGAGATAAAACCCGACCTTTCGAACAAAAAACGAAAGGATTTAATTCAACAACGGTTGCGAGGGCTGTCCTGCAAGGATGGCTCCTATGAATATCGTCTGGATGATGGACGCTGGATTCTTATCAACGAGAAACGCACCGAATCGGGCGGCGTGATTTCTCTTGGTGTGGATGTCAGCATTTTGAAAAAACGGGAAGCTCAGCTTGCGATAGCCAGGGACGAAGCCGAGGCCGGCAGCAAAGCCAAATCAGACTTTTTGGCAACCATGAGTCACGAAATTCGCACGCCACTAAATGGCATTGTTGGCATGTCCAGATTATTGATAAAACGCAACTGGACCCGGAACAGCGGGAATTTGCTACACATATTCAGAAATCCGGGGATACTTTGCTCGAAATTATCAACGACCTTCTGGATTATTCCAAACTGGATGCGGGCAAGATGGCCATAGAAAAACGACCGCTCAACATGGTCGAGTTGGTTGATCATGTAAACGAACTGTTGCTGCCGGACGCGAATGATAAAGAGCTGAGAATATCAACCATTTTTGACCCTCGTTTGCCGAGAAAAATTTTGGGGGATTCGGTTCGTTTGAGACAAATTCTTCTTAATCTTGTTGGCAACGCAATAAAATTTACACCTTCAGGTGCGGTTTCTGTCTCGGTCTTTTCTCTGGGCGAAGCCACCGGTGATCATCGCTTGCGAATTGAAGTGCAGGACACAGGAATAGGCATTCCCGAAGAAGCCATTAAAACCCTGTTTGATGAATTTACCCAAGCCGATAGCTCAACCACGCGCCAATTTGGTGGGACTGGCCTTGGTTTAGCCATTTGCCAGCGTCTGACTGAACTGATGAATGGCACCATCGGCGTTGAGAGTGAGCCCGGAAAAGGTAGCCTGTTCTGGATCGAAATTGATGCACCGGCTGCGGCGGATTCACTGGCTTCTGAGGTCGCGGATCTTTCAGATGTTTCTTGTGTCCTGGTTTCCGACGCTGATTATTTAAGATTGCCATTAAAAGCCCAGCTCGATGCATGGTCCACTAAGGTTGACGTTTTTGAAAACATCTCAGAGGGCCTGAATCTGATTCGCCCCATTCTTACTGGGGCAAAAAATGGCATCGTCCTGTTGGCGGGCACAAATGCCATCGAAGATGCCAATAGTCTGCTTTCACATATTCACGCCAGAGCAGCGCTTGATCGCCTTTTAACAATTGTGACGGCCAATAGTGCAAAAAGGCCTAAGGATATTGCCGCTTCTCCCTTACAGAATTTTTTGCTCACGCCCGTATCTCATGATCAATTGCGGTCAAAAATTTGCGATATGATGGGTGTGGAAAAACAGAGCAAAGATTCTGGTCTCTCAAAAGTGCGTTCAATCAGAAAACAGCCTGTGCAGCGACCACTCAAGATTTTGGTCGCCGAAGATAATCAGGTTAATCAACTGCTTATTATTCGCCTGCTGGCAAAGGTGGGGCACGAAGTCATTATCGCCGAAAACGGTAATATGGCAGTAAAGATGGCCACCTCCAATGATGTTGACCTCATATTGATGGATTTGAAAATGCCTGACCTGAACGGCATTGAAGCCGCGCGGCAAATACGGAAGCTTGGGGGTAAATTTTCAGATCTTCCGATCGCTATGCTTACGGCAAGTTCTGAGGTGGAAGAAAAATCAATTTATGCGGGATTGGGAATTTTGGAAGTGCTTTTAAAGCCGATAAACGTTGAACAATTATCGACGCTAATACAGAATTTGGGAGGAATAGCCTTGTTAAATGATGAAACAGAGCTTGAACACACAAAGAAATCTGACACTGCTGTTTTGGTGGATTTGGTGGAAGAAATTGGCAAAGCGTCTTGATTAGCCTTTTGAGATTATTTTATTTCCAGCAATTCTACCGTAAAGACAAGTGTGGCCCCTGGCGGAATTAACTCGGATGCGCCCGCATCTCCATAGGCAATCTTTGCAGGCAGGATCAATTCCCACTTGGAGCCCACAGTCATCAGGACCAAGGCCTCCTGCCAGCCACGGATAACCCCCTTTATGGGGAAAACCACAGGCTCGCCTTTCGCGTAAGAACTGTCAAATATGGTCCCGTCAATGAGTTTGCCCTCATAATGGACAACCACCACATCATCTTTGTTCGGGAAATTGCCGTCCCCCCGTTCAATAATTCTGATTTGTAATCCGCTTAGGCGCTTTATCACGCCTGGCTTTTGAGCGTTTTCTTGCAGATATTGCAGTTGAAGATTCGGCTCCAACCCATCAGATTGGGAAAAGGCTGGCACAAGTGTCAGCAACCAAACCAGAACTGGGGTCAGCAATGCCCTGCTAATTCGCATCTATTCCATTTCCTTTATCAAAAGCTTTGGCGATACTATTCCGCACCATGTCAATTTCAAGGCCCGACCTGTAAAGACTACCCTTTTGAATGGCATAACATCAAGCTTGACCCTCTTGCCCTTCAGTCCAGCCACTGGATTCGAGATTGAATACCTCCTCATAGGTGTTAATCTTTGGTTCATGCTGGATTTTGCATAATGCTTAGATACTTCAGTGATGGATGAGAATAAAGATGGATGAGAATGACTAGATTTTCCCATGTCAGGATTTCGGCAGTGTTCCGGGGATTTCTTATCTTTTCGCTATTGTTACTTGCGGAAAATCTATTGGCCCAAGATATTGCTTTTGATGAGCAGGTTCCTGAGGGTCCCCGCTGTATCGTCATAAGCGATATTGCAGAAACCTTTATTGAAAGTGATCGCACCATTCAAATTTCATTGCGCTCAAATGAAAAAATATCCATCCGCCTTGGTGAGGGATGCCCGCAGTTGAAGTTCCATAATTTTTTTACCTTCCAGGCCACCGGGGGGCAGCTCTGCGCTGAAAAAAGCCTGGTCGTATCGCGCAGCGGAGAAACCTGCCCCATCACCAGCTTTGATCTTCCCAATATACCAACCCAAAAAGAGGACGCCGGATCCGCACCGGAATAATTTTTCAGTTCACCAAAAATAACATTTAAAAAAGAAATGTCGTTTGGCTTCCCATGACCTTTCAGATTGGGTTAGTGTCGCAGCGTGCATAAAAAATGCGCTCTTGATCATGGGAGTAATTGGCGATGAATTTGGGGTTCCGGTTAATTCAGCCTCTGCTTCGCGCACTGCCGCCTGAAGATGCCCATCAACTGACCATTACGGCCATTTCAAGCCCGTTTTTCAGACCCAAGCGCCGAAGTGACCCCAAAATATTAGCTGTAAATCTCTATGGCCTTGTTCTTTCCAACCCATTGGGGTTGGCAGCTGGCTTTGACAAAAATGCAGTTCTGACACGGAAAATGCTTTCTCTCGGGTTTGGTTTTGTAGAAGTGGGTACGGTCACACCCCTCGCTCAAGGGGGAAATCCCAAACCCCGTGTTTTTCGATTAGCCCCGGAAAGGGCCGTCATTAACCGTCTGGGATTTAACAACCGGGGCATGGAAGCAGCCACACTGAGTTTAATCCGGGCAAGATCCAAAATTCTGCCAGGTCCCATCGGCATCAATATTGGCGCAAATAAAGACAGTCCTGACCGGCTCCGGGACTATGAACTGGCAATTACGCGCCTTGCTCCACTGGCAGATTTTCTTGTGATCAACATTTCCTCTCCGAACACACCGGGTCTCCGGGATTTGCAACGAGAGACTTTGTTACGAGAATTGATTGCCACTTGCACCCGGGCAAGAGCCTCTCTCAAGCTTGAGAAACAACCGCCACTCTTTGTGAAGATAGCACCGGATCTGGATGAGGGACAGGCAGAGACGGTAGTGGGTGTAGCCATCGAATTCGAAATTGCCGGGCTTGTCATTACGAACACTACCACCGCAAGACCGGACAGTCTGGTATCAAAAATAAAAAATGAAGTGGGGGGCCTGAGTGGAAAACCACTGTTTGAACCCTCGACCGCATTGCTCAAGAAATGTTTCAAGCTGTCCGGGGGGAAATTGTCTTTCATTGGCGTTGGTGGTATTTCGAGCGGGGCAGATGCTTATCAAAAAATTCTGGCCGGCGCATCTCTGGTGGAACTATATACCGCTCTTGCATTTGAGGGGCCTGACATTATCAACAGAATTAAGGATGAGCTTGCAGAGTTTCTGGTGAAAGACGGATTTCGATCAGTGGGCGATGCGGTCGGTGCGTTGGAAAGATAATGATGACAAAATAGGAGGTGAAATATGAGCGTTACTATCTGGCATAACCCGCGCTGCAGCAAATCCAGATCAACCATGGATTTACTCCTGGATAAGGGCATCACACCCAAAATTCTTCTCTATCTGGAAATGCCTCCCTCTGCGGATGAGCTTGACCAGGTCTTGACCATGCTCGGAAAGAGCCCGCGCGATATTATGCGGACAAATGAAGCAGTCTTTAAGGAATTGGGACTGGAAAATCCAAAACACACCAGAGACGACCTCATTGAAGCAATGATCAGCCACCCAATTCTGATCGAAAGGCCAATTGTTGTCAGTGGTAACAAGGCAGCAATCGGTCGGCCACCAGAGTCTGTTTTGGGTATACTCTAGGCTCAGGCGGAAAAATTCTCCCCTGTCTGCTGGAATATGTTGCCAAATGATTCGAAATTCGTTGATATATAAACGAAATTACTCAAGGTCGTGAAACAGTGCCATGAACATACAAAATCCACCAAAGGACGGAACCAAGGACTTGGAATTCGAGGAGCTTGAATCCGTGGTCATTCGTTTCGCGGGTGATTCCGGTGATGGCATGCAGCTCACTGGAACGCAGTTCATGGCCTCTACCGCATTGGCTGGCCATGGTCTGTCAACCTTTCCAGACTTTCCTGCCGAAATTCGCGCTCCAGCGGGAACAACTTTTGGGGTCTCGGCCTTTCAGATAAAGTTTGGCAGCGGCCGGATTCTGACCGCCGGCGACGAGCCGGATGTTTTGGTCGCCATGAATCCAGCCGCTCTTAAAGTAAATTTGGATGTTTTGAGAGAAGGCGGCCTGGTGCTGACCGACACCGGTTCATTTACGGCAAGAAATCTGCAGAAAGCAGGATTTGAAGAAAACCCCCTGAAAGATGACACTCTGGCAAAATTCCAGGTCATTGAACTTGATGTAACCACCTTTACACTCGAAGCGGTCAAAGAATTTGACCTCACGAAGAAAGATGCAATTCGGTGCAAAAATATGTGGACGCTGGGGCTTATGCTCTGGATGTTCAGCCGTGATCGAATCCCCATTATTGATTGGTTAAAGGCCAAATTCGAGAATGTACCCCAGATTGCCAACGCCAATGTCGCTGCTCTTAACGCCGGCCATGCCTTTGGTGAAACCGCTGAGCTTTCCATTGAGTTGAAGCGATATACCATTCCCACAGCGCAAACAGAGCCCGGCTTGTACCGGACCGTTACCGGGGGTGAGGCGCTGGCCTGGGGATTATTAGCTGGAGCCAAACTGGCAAATTTATCCATCATGTTTGGTTCTTACCCGATAACACCGGCCTCGCCCCTCTTGCATATTTTATCCAGATTAAAAGAATTCGATGTCACCACCTTCCAGGCAGAAGATGAGATTGCTGCCATCTGTTCAGCCATTGGAGCATCATTTGCCGGGGCGCTTGGTATTACCAGCAGCTCGGGTCCGGGTATTGCGCTAAAAACAGAGGCCATGGGCCTGGCCATAACCGCAGAATTGCCCCTGGTCATCATAAATTCCCAGCGAGGCGGTCCCTCCACCGGACTACCCACAAAAACTGAACAATCGGACCTCTATCAGGCCATGTATGGGCGGAACGGTGATGCGCCCATGCCACTCATTTGCTCACACAGCCCTGGCGACTGTTTTTATACCGCTATTGAGGCCGTCAGGCTGGCAACCAAATTTATGACCCCCGTCATGCTACTCACCGATGGTTACATAACAAACGCTGCAGAACCCTGGAAATTACCCGACCTTGACGCCCTTGAGCCCTTTCCAGTTTCATTTGCCACCACCGGTGACGCTGAAAAACGTGACCATGTACCTTTCCAACGCGATAAACACACCTTAGCCCGCACATGGGCCAAGCCCGGCACCCCGGGTTTGGAGCATCGGATCGGTGGACTGGAAAAAGATATCAAAACCGGAAATATTTCCTATTCGGCATCAAACCATCAAAAAATGACTGACTTGAGAATGGGAAAAGTAGCTGGAATTGTTGATTATATCCCGAAGCAAGAGATTTCCCTGGGCAAATCAGATGGGCCACTCGTGATTGTTGGCTGGGGCTCAACCTTTGGACCCATTAACCAAGCCACAAGATATGCCACCAATGAGGGGTTGGCAGTTAGCCATATTCAAATCCGGCATCTGAACCCATTCCCCAAAAACCTGGGTGCCATATTGAAAGGGTTCGACAAAGTGCTTGTACCAGAAATGAATAAAGGCCAACTGGCGAGTGTGTTGCGCGACAAATATCTTCTCGATGTGCTCCCCATGAGCAAGGTTTCGGGACAACCCTTTAAGGTTGGCGAGATT
The DNA here is from genome assembly GCA_022571175.1 of Pseudomonadota bacterium. GTDB lineage: Bacteria > Pseudomonadota > Alphaproteobacteria > Sphingomonadales > SMXR01 > JACZYI01. The sequence goes on along the minus strand of JACZYI010000004.1, from coordinate 10,576 downwards.
GTGCATAAAATCAAAGAACTGCTGGAAGGCTAACAGAGGAACACACAGATGAACGAGCAGATAAGTCCGGAAAAATTGACAGCCAAGGATTTTGCCAGCGACCAGGAAGTTCGTTGGTGTCCAGGCTGTGGTGATTATGCCATCTTAAAATGCATGCAGCGAACCTTGCCAGAACTGGGTCTCAGGCCTGAAAATATCGTATTTGTATCAGGAATAGGGTGCTCCTCGCGCTTTCCCCATTATATGGCCACCTATGGGTTTCACACTATTCATGGTCGTGCCCCTGCGGTTGCGACAGGAATTAAACTGGCTAACCCGGACTTGAGCGTTTGGGTCGTCACGGGCGATGGAGATGGCTTGTCGATCGGTGGCAATCATATGCTGCATGTGTTGAGGCGAAATGTGGACCTCAATATCCTGCTTTTTAATAATGAAATCTATGGTCTGACCAAAGGTCAATACTCGCCAACCTCAAGACAGGGTACCAAGTCACCTTCATCACCTTATGGCTCAGTAGAAGGCGCGGTTTCTGCCTGTAGATTTGCTCTTGGCGCGGGGGCCCGTTTTGTTGCTCGAGCCATAGATACCGACCAGAAGAACATGCCGGATGTCTTCAGGCGCGCCCATGAGAATAAAGGCGCCAGTTTTGTTGAAATCTTCCAGAATTGCCTGGTCTATAATGACCAGGTTTTCGGGGAGTTTGCTGATCGTTCCGTTGCCAAGGAAATGCAGGTACATGCGGAACATGGCGAACCCCTGATTTACGGTTCTGACAATGATAAAGGACTGATATTCAATACCAAGAAAATGTGCATCGAAACGGCGACCATCGGAGAGAATGGTGTCACTGAAAAGGATATTTTGGTGCATGACGAAACCAACCTCTCCCTGGCCAATATGCTCGTTGCCCTGGAGCCGCCCCAAATGCCCGTGGTAGTAGGGATAATTTATGCAAACCCCGCAGCCACCTTTGAAGAACAGATTTTTGGGCAGGCTGAAGAGCGGAAAGCCATCGTCGGCAAAGGTGATTTGAAGGCCATCATGAGTGCGGGACGAACCTGGACCGTCACATAAAATTCAAAAACTGGCGTTTTCAGCAAAACAGACCATATAGTCATGACCCACCCTTTCTGGGCCATAGCGAAGGGTTTTGGCTGCTTTGTTCGTAATATATACTGTGTGATACGCATGGCGATTGGTGATGGGCGAAAGGGCAGGCGTCCATAATGCAGGATAAAAAAGGGCCATATACCAGTGCTCATACTGATTTAGGCCTGAACGCCGAGCCAGACCATAAGCTTGTAGCGCGTATCGCCAAAGGCGACCGTGCCGCATTTGCGGTGATGGTTGATCGCCATACCAACCGATACCTGGCCCTGGCGCATAGGGTTTTGGGTCGCAGAGATGAGGCGGAAGACGCGGTTCAGGAAGCTTTTGTTAAATTTTGGAAGAATGCGCATCGTTATGAGCGGGGGAAGGCTCGGTTTACGACCTGGTTTTACCGCATTGTGGTTAACCAGTGCCTGGACAAAAAGCGGCAGCGAAGGCTTCTTACCCTGCCCGAATATTATGACGCTGTTGATGAAGGACCTGGCCCCGATGAGGCGTATCGCGAAAAACAGTTGGCTGAATATGTCAACGACGCTTTGAAGCAACTGCCCGAGAGACAAAGACTGGCAATTATTTTATGTTACCATGAAGGATTAACAAACAAGGAAGCGGCAGACTTGCTGGAGGTGAATATCAAGGCCCTGGAGTCACTTTTGACCCGTGGACGACGCGGATTGGAAACAAGTTTGGGCGAAATGGGAAAAACATTGTTGGATATGATGGACCAATCTTGAAATGACACAAATGAAGATGACATTCAAACAATTCGAATCGCTGGTGGTGAGTTACGGTGGTCAGTCTGAGCGATGGCCTGTTGATCTGCGTAAGGCCGCACTTCAGTTTATGGGAGAGAATGCCAAGGCAAAAGAAATAGCCGGGCAGGCTTTGAATATTGACCGTTTTTTGGACGCCGTCCCGGTGCCCGAAGCCGCAAGCGATGCCTTTCTTGAACGTCTCCACAGAATTTCCTCCGAACAAACAAATACGGTTCCGAGCAAATCAAAGAGACAAAATGTCATTCAAACCCTGCTGGATTTGGCCGGATTGTCTATGCCACGACCAGCAACCCTGATACCCCAAGCTGCCAGCCTTTTCGTAGCGGGTCTCGTGGGCATTATGCTCGGCCTTTCCACCTTCGGCATACCAGCCTCGGCCGAGCGCGCCGATGCCTATGCGTATATGTTTGGAAATCCGTCGCTTGAGACAGAATTGCTGGAGCTTGATTGATGGGGGAACTGGATAAACAAACCAAGGTTCTTGGCGGTACGTTGCTGGTTTCACTGGCAATCAATATATTCTTGATCGGATTTTTTGTGGCCCGCACTTTTTCAGGCCCCAGTGCGGATAGCAATTTTATACCCATTGATCTCGATCTCAGAAGTCTGCCCCTGGAATTTCCGGCCGAAGTTTCAGAACGCATTGAAGATGCCTTTCGAATGCGAAGACATGAGATTGAAGGTGCTTATGAGGACTATGTGGATACGCAGACAGAAATCCTGATCCTTTTGTCTGAGGAAGACATCAATCTTCAAGCCCTCGCCGCCGCATTTTCAACCCTGAGAAGTCTCAATATAGCCGTCCAGGGCCCCATACAGGATGCCATGCTGGATGCTGTAAGTGGGATGGATGTTGAACTTCGCCGAAATCTGATCCGAATACAGCGCCCCCTGCAGAGGATCAAACTGGGACAGCCAAGGCGCTTTGACGGCACTCGCTGGAGCTATGAACTTCAGGATGGTAATTTGGTTTTAGACTTTACGGCATTTTTCGGCGACGAAGACGAAGAACCGGACGAGAGCGATGGCAACTAAATTTATTCGACGCATTTCAAAATAATTTACCCCGGCTGTATAGCTCCCATACGGAATCCCTTTTTTCCCGCAGAATATTCTCTCAATTTAACCGCTGTTAACCAATTCCGCCTAAATCTTAAGGCTGGCAAGATCCAAATTACTGGCAGTTTTTTGACAGCAGGCTGAAATGACTTTCAACTATTTGAATTTCAGGTGCGCTGAATGACGGTTCTCGTAACAGGTGCCGCCGGATTCATCGGTTATCACACCTGCCGAGCCCTTTTGGACAGGGGCATGGATGTTGTTGGTATCGATAATCTCAATGATTATTATTCGGTAGACTTGAAAATCTCCCGACTGGAGCTGCTTAACCCCTATTCTAATTTTCGTTTTGTGAAAGTCGATATTTCCGAACAGGAATCTCTAACTGAAACACTTGGGAGTCCAAGATTCGACCATGTTATTCATTTGGCGGCTCAGGCTGGCATTAGATACTCGCTGGAAAACCCCTTTGCCTATATGAAATCAAACCTGATGGGGCATATGGTTATTCTGGAACTCTGCCGCCATCTACCTGATCTAAAACATCTGATTTATGCCAGCTCAAGTTCCGTTTACGGAAATAGTAAAACCTTGCCCTTATCTGAATCCGACCGGGCTGACCGGCCAATTTCGCTTTATGCGGCCACCAAAAGATCAGATGAGCTTTTGAGCGAGAGTTACAGCCATCTCTATAGGATACCCCAAACAGGGCTTCGCTTTTTTACCGTTTACGGACCTTGGGGGCGACCTGACATGGCTTACTGGAAGTTCACCCAATCCATTCTCGATGGCAAACCCATCTATGTTTACAACAACGGTGATATGAAACGTGATTTTACCTATGTGGATGACATCATATCCGGAATATTATCCGTTATGGACAAACCCCCTGAAGGCAATGGCAACAGCTCCCCTCATCGCATTTTGAACATTGGAAACAGCCGCCCTGAATCCCTGACTCATATGATTGGAATCATAGAACAAGCCCTGGAATGCAAAGCTCAGATAATTCTGGAGCCAATGCAGCCAGGCGATGTTTATGAGACTTATTCGGATATTTCAGCCATCCAAAGCTTGACGGGTTTTAAACCGGAAACTTCGATAGAGGTGGGTTTGCCCAAGTTTGTTGAGTGGTTCAAAGGACACAAAGAACAGCTGGAGCGATTGCCTGAAGATAACCGTGTAGTCCCCTTCATTAGGCCGCGTTAAGGCTTTGCCCGTTTATGATCGCCCAATAGCTGTCTCGTAGTTGCTCGGTGACAGGGCCGGGCGCCCCGCTAGCTATCTTCTCGCCATCAAGGGTGGTAACAGGTGTGACAAATGTGGTTGTCCCGGTCATAAAAGCCTCATCTGCCTTTTTGGCTTCCTCTAGCATGAATGGGCGTTCTTCAACCGCAAGTCCCAAATCCCTGGCAATTTGCAGCACAACATTGCGGGTGACACCTGATAATATGGAATGGCCGGTATTTCTCGTCACCAGAATATCATTCCTTACGATCCAGGCGTTGCTGGCCGTTCCCTCTGTGATATATCCTTGTTTATCCAGGAGCCAACATTCATAAGCCCCGGCTTTTCTGGCTTCCTCTTTGGCCAACACATTCGCCAGCAAAGAGGTACTCTTTATATCGGGCCGTCCCCAACGAATATCCGTAGCGGTTATCACCGGAACCCCTTCCCGCTGGCGAACTTTCATCAGGTCAAAATCAAGCCTTTTGGCCGTAACGACCAGAGCCGGATCGATTTGAGTCTGCGGAAATACATGATCTCGAGGCGCAACGCCACGCGATACTTGTATATACAGGATGCCATTCTTTAACCTGTTCCTGTTTATCATTTCTTCCAAAATGATACGCCAGCTTTTTCTCGACAAAGGCCTGAGCATTTGTACTTCGCCCAAAGATCGATCCAGGCGGTCAAGGTGGGCAATACAATCGATGAGCTTACCCGAGGCTACCAGAATCACTTCATAAACCGCATCCGAAAATTGATAACCACGATCCTCGATATGGATTGATGCGGCCCCTAAGGGACAATAAAGACCATTCACGTAGGCAACTCTGGACATGTCTGCTCTCCGGGACGATGGCTTGAGTTCTATCTCTGACCTATAAGTCAACTGGGGCGGCATAAAGGCATTGTTTTGAACGCCGGGTCAAGCAAAGTAGTTCCATCTTCTTCCGTTAGTATTAGTTTTGAAAATTCAAAACACGCTCCCTTCCAGGCTGAAAAACCTTTGAAAACCGTGTATTTGCTGATATATAAACATTTCTTTATATGTTACATGAGCTAATAACTTGCGCTCCAAGAGAATGGTGAGGACGAGCTAGGTGATTTTATCCGGTGGAAATATGGCGAGTGGCCCCTCCATTTTTGCCCTTGATCCAGGCAAAATTTCGGTGAGTTTTGAATTTTTCCCGCCGAAAATCGAAAAAATGGAAGAGGTTCTCTGGCAGTCAGTGGCGAAACTTGCTCCCATGGCCCCAAAATTTGTTTCGGTCACCTATGGTGCCGGCGGATCCACCCGTGAGCGTACCCATGCCACTATCAAGCGTATCATCGAAGAAACTAATTTAACGCCCGCAGCCCATTTGACTTGTGTTGGGGCGACCAAGGATGAGGTCAATGAAGTGGCTCAGTCTTACTGGGATATGGGTGTACGCCACATTGTGGCACTGCGCGGCGATGCGCCCGAAGACGCCACCGCATATAAACCGCACTCAGATGGTTATGCCAACGCGGCTGAACTGGTGGCGGGTCTTAAATCGGTGGCAGATTTTGAAATAAGCGTCGCCGCCTATCCGGAAATGCATCCCGACAGCCCTACTCTTGCCGCTGATCTAGATAATTTAAAACGAAAAATTGACGCTGGTGCGACCCAGGCCATAAGCCAGTTCTTTTTTGAGCCCGACCAGTTCTTCAGATTTATGGACCATGTACGGTCCTACCATATCGACGTGCCGATCGTGCCCGGAATATTACCGGTCACCAATGTGAAACAATTAAAAAGATTTGCCAAGATCTGCGGGGCCGCCATCCCGAATTGGCTAGCACATCTTTTTGAAGGATTGGATGATCACCCGGCAACCCGCCTGCTGGTAGCCGCAACAGTCGCGGGTGAGCAGTGCCGGAAATTGGCTGCGGGAGGCATTCAGGATTTTCATTTTTATACTCTCAACAGGGCTGATTTGACCTATGCCATTTGTCACATGCTGGGCCTGCGCCCGGTTAAAAAACAACAATAACAAGATCGGGACTCGTCCATGCGCACTCCGTTCAAACATTTAGCCCCCCTCTATGAGACTGCAAAATCCCGGATTTTATTGCTGGATGGGGCCATGGGCACAGCGTTGCAAAATTATCGTCTGGAGGAAGCTGAATATCGCGGTGACATGTTCCAGGACCATAACAGCGATCTGAAGGGCAATCAGGATATCCTAAACCTGACAAGACCAGATGTGATCCAAGCCATCCACGAAGCCTATCTTGAGGCCGGAGCCGATATTATTGAAACCAATACATTTAACGCCACCCGCATTTCGCAAGCGGACTATGGAACAGAAGAAAGCGCTTACGAGATTAATCGGGCCGGGGCAATGCTCGCACGTGAGGCTGCAGACAAACTCTCAAAAAGCACTGGCCAGCAGCGCTTTGTAGCCGGGGCTCTCGGTCCCATGAACAAAACCCTATCTGTCTCTCCAGACATAGATGATCCGGCTTACAGGGCGGTTTCCTTTGACGAAGTCAAGGACGCGTACAAGGAGGCCGTCGCGGGCCTTCTTGAAGGCGGGGTTGATTATTTTCTGATCGAAACTATTTTTGATACCTTAAATGCCAAAGCGGCAATTGTAGCCATTGGCGAGCTTGGCGAAGAACTGGGCCGTGAATTGCCCCTGGCCTTGTCCATGACTGTGACCGACCTTTCGGGCCGTACATTGTCAGGCCAGACGGTTGAAGCTTTTTGGAATTCGGTGCGCCATGCCCGGCCAATTTCTGTAGGGCTTAATTGCGCCTTTGGTGCACAGGATCTGCGCCCCTTTGTGCGTGAACTTTCGCGCTATGCGGATACACTCATATGCGCCTACCCGAATGCGGGACTTCCCGATGAACTGGGTGAATATACCGAGACACCGGATGTGACAGCGTCCGAACTTGGGGAATGGGCAAAGTCCGGTTTTCTGAATATTGTTGGTGGTTGTTGCGGCACCACGCCCGACCACATCAGAGCCATTGCAAACGCTATCAACGGCCTTTCCCCGCGCACCGTGCCTGAAGCCGAGTCTGCGCTACGGCTCTCTGGCCTTGAGGCCCTGACGGTAAGCTCATGAGCAATCTTTCAAACTTTATAATCATCGGTGAGCGCACCAATGTGGCGGGTTCGGCCAAGTTCAAACGCCTGATCGCAGACGGGAATTTTACTGAAGCCCTCTCCGTTGCCCGCCAGCAAGTTGAGAATGGCGCCAATATTATTGACATTAATATGGATGATGCCCTGATTGATGGCGAGGAAGCCATGACCACATTTTTAAAGCTGATCGCATCAGAGCCCGATATTGCCCGGGTGCCCATCATGATTGACTCCTCCAAATGGTCCATCCTTGAGGCCGGGCTTAAATGCGTTCAGGGCAAGGCCATTGTCAATTCCATAAGCCTGAAGGAAGGCGAGGAAGAATTCATCAGACAAGCGCGCAGAGTCCGGCGATTTGGCGCGGCGGTGGTCGTTATGGGATTTGACGAATTAGGTCAGGCCGCAACAGTTGAGCATAAATTTTCCATCGCCGAGCGCGCCTACAAAATCCTCACCGAGACCGTGGGTATGGAACCCGGTGATATTATCTTTGACCCCAATGTTTTTCCTGTGGCGACCGGCATTGAAGAACATAATGATTATGCTATTGCCTTTATTGAAGCCACCCGCCTCATTAGACAAAAGCTGAAAGGCACCCATATTTCGGGAGGCATTTCAAATGTTTCCTTTTCCTTTCGCGGTAACAACCCCATGCGCGAAGCCATGCACGCGGTCTTTCTCTATCACGTTACAAAAGCCGGACTCACCATGGGTATTGTCAACGCAGGCCAATTGACCATCTACGCCGATATTCCAGCTGATCTCCGGGAGCGGGTTGAAGATGTTATTTTGAACCGCAGATCAGACGCCACCGATCGCTTGCTTGAGGTCGCGAGCAGTTTCAAGTCAGAGACCATCGAGAAGGTCGACAAGCAAGAGTGGCGCGAAGGCACGGTCGAGGAACGCCTGTCTCATGCCCTGGTCAAAGGCATCACGGATTATATTGAGGAAGACGCCGAAGAAGCGCGCCATAATTACTCGCAAACTCTTGAGGTAATCGAAGGCCCTTTGATGGACGGCATGAATGTAGTGGGTGAACTGTTTGGCTCCGGCCAGATGTTTTTACCCCAGGTTGTTAAGTCAGCCAGGGTCATGAAACAGGCGGTCGCTTATCTTTTACCTTTTCTCGAAGCCGAAAAAAAAGGGGGGGCCAAGTCAAATGGCAAGATCGTCATGGCCACGGTCAAGGGAGACGTACATGACATTGGCAAGAATATCGTTGGTGTCATTTTGCAATGCAACAATTATGAGATTGTCGATTTGGGCGTCATGGTGCCCTGGCAGGACATTTTGAAAGCGGCACGCAAAGAAAAAGCCGACATGATCGGTCTTTCGGGTCTGATTACGCCTTCGCTTGAGGAAATGGTCACGGTGGCCACAGAAATGGAACGCGAAAAATTTGACCTGCCGCTCCTGATTGGGGGGGCCACCACCTCGCGGGTGCACACGGCTCTTAAAATTACGCCGTGTTACTCGGGAGGAACCGTGCATGTTCTCGATGCCTCGCGGGCTGTCAATGTTGTGAGAGCATTGATGGGAACAGAGAGCGGGTCTTTTCTCGACAAAATCAAGATGGATCATGATGACGTAAGAAAACGGCACCTTAAGGGTGACCGCGGGAAAACCCTCATTCCAATTGAGGACGCTCGGAAAAACAGACAGCGCATAAATTGGAAGGGATATAGCCCCCCGGAGCCCGGTTTTATCGGCATCAAGACGCTCCTCAATTTCGACCTGAAGAAACTTGCCGAACGAATTGACTGGACGCCATTTTTTCGCACTTGGGAGCTTAAGGGCAATTACCCGTCGATCCTTAAAAGCCCCGAATATGGTGATGCAGCACAATCCTTGTTTGATGATGCCCAGGCCATGATTGAAATAATTATCAAAGAGAAATGGATTGAAGCAAATGGTGTAATTGGCTTTTGGCCTGCAAATTCTCAAGGGGATGATATTATCATATTTGGGGATGATAGCCGTGACCCGGACAATCTTCTTGCCTCATTTCACATGATCCGCCAGCAAATGCGGAAACGCGAAGGCAGGCCTAATCACTGTCTCTCTGATTACATAGCTCCCTTTGATACTGGTCTCGAAGATTATATTGGTGCTTTTGTGGTAACCGCAGCGGGTGAAAAATTCAAACCCACCATCGAACGGTTCGAACAAGACGGTGACGATTATAATGCTATTCTTTTGAAGTCCCTGGCTGATCGATTTGCCGAAGCCTTTGCCGAAAAAATGCATGAACGTGTGCGCCAGAAATATTGGGGATATGCCGCGGACGAACAGCTCTCGAGCGAAGATATTATCAAAGAAAAATATCAGGGCATTCGGCCCGCCCCCGGATATCCGGCCTGCCCCGATCATTCGGAAAAAACCATCCTGTTTTCCCTTCTGGAAGCGACAAAACGAGTGGATGTTCATCTGACCGAGAATTATGCCATGACTCCGGTGTCAACTGTCTCCGGTTTCTACTTCTCACACCCACGATCGCAATATTTTGGAATTGGCCGCATTGCCCCGGATCAGGTGGAAGATTATGCCCGCCGCAAGGACGTTTCCCTGTCCCAGGCGGAAGCGTGGTTGCGCCCGAACCTGGTCTAATTCAGTGAGAATCCTCGATTTTTTCCCGAATTGGGCGTAAAGGCTGACTATTCATATGGACAGTAAGCATGGGGCCTGTTATTGACCGCGCCGCACACCGGCACACACCTCTTTTTGGTCACAGGAATTATAAAAATGGGCGCATTTAAGAAAGCACATGGTGGAGAGCTTAAAATTCTCTATCTGAGCGACTCTGAACTGGAGAATGAGCGCAAACGCGCTCAGGATTATCCCTCTCTGTCACTCTCAGTCCGGCAGCTATGTGATATAGAGCTTTTGCTAAATGGTGCCTTCTCGCCCCTTGAGGGGTTTATGTGCAAAGGCGATTATACATCCGTGGTCGATAATATGCGGCTGGGGGATAGTACACTTTGGCCCATTCCCATCACATTGGACGTTGACGAAGTTTTTTCCGGAAAACTAGAGACCGGCAGCTCCATCGCCCTGAAAGACGGTGAAGGCATTTTGATTGCCACCATGGAAATTGAAACGATCTGGACCCCTGATCGCGAGGATGAAGCGGCTAAAGTCTTCGGCACGGCAGATAAGTCGCACCCGGGTGTCAATTATCTTCTGGATCGCACATCGCCCGTCTATCTGGGCGGGAAACTCAAGTGCATAGAGGCTCCGGTCCATTATGATTTCAAACATTTGCGGGAGAGCCCGATCGAGCTGCGCG
>JACZYI010000003.1:13460-23911 GCA_022571175.1 Pseudomonadota bacterium | reverse complement strand
CGCGGATAGCTTTCCGCAGTGCCTTTAGCCCGGGCCATGCAAACCTCTTTCAAGGGACAAGAGAGACACCGGGGATTGCGGGCAAGACAAATAGTAGCTCCCAGGTCCATCATTGCCTGGGCAAAATCTCCCGGGCGTGAGGCAGGCACCCATCGGGCAACTTCTTTTTTAATGCGCGCCTTTGATTTGGGAAGCGGGGTGGCAATGGCATAAAGCCGGCTAGTGACCCGCTCCACGTTGCCATCCACCACCGTGGCTTTTTCTCCAAAGGCAATTGCAGCGATTGCAGCAGCGGTATAATCGCCAATGCCAGGCAGGGTTTTAAGCTCTTTTTCCGTCCGGGGGAATTCGCCGCCAAAAATTTTTGCGATAATCCGGGCGCATTTCAGCAGGTTCCGGCCCCGCGCGTAATAACCAAGACCAGCCCAGGCGTGCAAAACATCTTCTTCACTGGCCTTGCCAAGATTTTCCACCGAGGGCCAGGCCTTGAGAAATTTCCCATAATAGGGGCCAACAGCCGCCACCGTGGTTTGTTGCAACATAATCTCAGAGAGCCAGACTTTGTAGGGATCTGGTTTTTCAGCACCGCGAGCGGGCGGGCGGATACGCCAGGGCAGGTCTCTGCCCATATGATCATACCATTCAAGAAGTGCCCTTGATATGCTTGATCTGGAGCTTTGTGGTTTTTTTCTGTTTCCCGGTTCGGCCATGAGCTAGACTGTGCCCCCAGATGCATTGTCCTTTCAAGAGGCTTCCAGGTGAGTACAGAAAAATTCAAATCTTCGCGAAAAGGCCCGGCCCGCAGACGAGGCGCTTATCGCGTGGGACATCTTTTGCCGCGCGAAGCCAAAAAACACTTCAGGCAGCGTGGATTTGCCGAAGGTGAAATCGTTACCAGGTGGCGGGAAATTGCCGGCTCTGAATTTTCCAGATTTACCATGCCGATCCGGCTGTCCTATAAACGCGGAGAAAATCGTCGTGCCACCCTTCATCTTCTGGTGGAGGGGGCCTTTGCTTCTCACGTGCAACATCTCTCGCCATTGATTATCGAAAAGGTGAACATGTTTTATGGCTATGAAACGGTTGCTAAAATAAACATCCATCAGGGCCGGGTGAAAGATCGGGAAAGCAATGTTTATTATAAACCCGAGCCCGCGCCACCCGAAATAAAAGACCTCATCAAGACGTTGGTTGACTCCACCCATGATGAGCGGCTTAAAGAGGCATTGAGATCATTGGGTGAGTCCGTGCTTGTAGATAAAAAATAACCCGGGTGCTCTCTGCATAAATGACTGGAATCTCCAATTTATTCGGATTAATACTAGATGTAGTGGTAAAAAATTATGAAACCTCAAAATAAGCAACAAAAGTCCCTTCTGACTTTGGCCCTTGCAACCGTGCTGAGCCTTGTGCTTTCATCCTGCGGCAGCGGTGATGACGCATCCACGCCTTCAGATGTGGATAGCGCGATCGAAAGCCTTCCAATCTCTGAAAATGTGGTAACTGTTGCGGAAGAAATTCGGGACGGTGTCGCCTTTGGAGATATCACGGTTGGTGACCCGGACGCGCCCATAACCATTATCGAATATTTTTCAATGACCTGCTCTCATTGCGCCGATTTTCACAATATTGTTTTGCCCACGCTTGAAGAACGTTGGGTTTCCACCGGTGTGGTCAAATTTATCTACAGGAACTTTATCCGGGACGGCATTGATTTGATGGCATCAATGGTAGCCAGATGTGAAGGGCCCGAGCGCGCCATGCTGACCACAAGCCTCTTTTTTGAAAAACAAAACCAATGGGCTTTCAGCAACGACCCGGTCGGCGAACTGGCAGCCCTGGCGAGGCGGGCTGGCATCTCTCGAGCCAGCTTTGATGCCTGCTTGCAAAATAAAGAGCTCGAGCGGCATTTGGTTGAAATGGCAAATAAAGGCAGGGATGAATTTAATATTGAGGCTACCCCAACATTTTTTATCAATGGTGAAAAGATTGAGGGTGCGCTGCCGCTGGAAGAATTTGACGAAATGATTCGGGAAAAGAGATAGGGGAGCGGCTCAACACAGGATTGATGCAGCCGCCATTTTAACAGGCCCATTTTTCAGGTTATGAACGGGCCAAGGAAACGGATAAGAGGCGGAAGTGCAGTTCAAACGTATCCGATTGTCCGGGTTTAAATCATTTGTTGATCCAACCGAGCTTTTGATTGAACCCGGGATGACGGGTGTTGTTGGCCCCAACGGCTGCGGCAAATCCAATATTCTTGAGGCCATCCGCTGGGTCATGGGCGAAAGCTCTCCCAAATCCATGCGTAGCGATGGCATGGATGATGTGATTTTTGCGGGCACCACCCGGCGAGCGCCAAGAAACCTGGCCGAAGTCACTCTGGTTCTGGATAATTCCGAAGGTACGGCTCCAGCCCAGTTCAAGGGCATGCATGAATTGGAAGTGTCGCGTCGCATTGAGCGTGACAGCGGGTCTGCCTATCGCGTCAATGGCCAGGAAGTCAGAGCCAAGGATGTGCAGCTTTTATTCGCCGATGCTGCCACCGGTGCCCATTCCCCGGCTCTGGTCAGCCAGGGGACTATTGGCTCTCTGATCAATGCCAAACCCCAGGGACGCCGCGCAATTCTGGAAGAGGCGGCGGGTATCGTGGGCCTTCATCGCCGACGCAAAGAAGCCGAAAACAGACTGAAGGCGGCCGGGAACAATCTGACACGGCTTGAGGATGTGATGAGCCAAATGGAAGCCCACCGCGCTTCGCTCAAGAAACAAGCCCGCCAAGCGACCCGTTACCGGAATATCTCGGGTGATATTCAACGCGCCGAGGCAACTCTTCTTTTCCTGAAATGGAAAGCTGCCGATGAAGCCCTGTTGGATTTGGGCTCTCGTTTGAGAAAATTCGTGGCGGTGGTGGCGGATAAAACCAGGGCTGTCAGCGCGCTCACTCGCGACCATGATGAGCTGGCTGAAAAGTTGCCTGCTTTGCGCCAGGCTGAAGCCGGCGCGGGTGCTGCCCTCCACCGCTTGACGGTAGCTCGTGAAAATCTGGACCAGGAAGAAGAAAGGCGTCAACAGCGTAAAGATGAATTAACCGCACGCCTGACGCAAATCGCAGATGACCGTCTGCGTGAGGAACATCACGCGGTTGATGCAGATGAGGCCTTGAAGCGACTGGCAAACGAAGGCTCGGTCATGCCCGAAGCCCAGAATAAATCCCTGGAGGAAGAAGCGGCACAAACAGTGGCAACGGCCGAATCAAAAGCGAGCAGCGCGGAAGTAGCCACTGACTCCCTTAGCACCGAGATTGCACAGAAGAATGCGCGGCGCGAAGCGCTCGAAATTGAAAGCGCTGGCCTCAAAAGCCGCATCGCCCGGCTGCAGGCAGAAGCCATCACCAACGAGGTTGAAGCCGAAGAGCTCGCATCAGGAGAGGGTGATGAAAGCGGCTTCATCAAAGCCCAAAAGAGATATGAACAATCCGAAATTGAATTTGACAAAGCGAACGCGGCTTTAGCTGGCCTTGAAGGCAAGCGGCTGAACAGCATCGATGAGCGGGATGCCGCCCGTGCCAAGGTCTCTGAACAGCGAGGAAAATTATCGGGCCTGGCTGCCGAAATCCAGGGTCTGGAGGATCTTCTCGCCGCCCAGAACCATGATGACGGGAGCGCCCCGGTTGCGGATGGTCTGGAGGTGGATGCAGGCTATGAGATCGCGCTTGGAGCCGCATTGGGCGATGATTTGAATGCGCCAGAAAGTGAGACCAGCACCGTTGGCTGGCGTCAATATCCGGCAATAGATCAGGCCTTGCCCCGGGCTGCAGACCCGCTCGGCAATCATGTGCGGGGGGTGAAGTCTCTCGAGCGGCGATTATCCCAGACGGGCGTTGTCTCCCAGACCGATGGCGAAAAACTGGCTGGTGAATTGAAACCAGGTCAGAGGCTTGTGAGCAAAGACGGTGCGCTCTGGCGGTGGGATGGCTATGTGCGCTCGGAAGACGCGCCCTCGGGGGCCATATTGAGAATAGCCCAGAAAGCCAGACTTCACGAACTGGAAGACATTCGCCAGACTACAGAAAGCCAGGTGACAGTGGTAGAATCCTCCCTGATGGAAAAGGAGGATGCGGTCGATGCTGCCCTTGAGGCGGAACGAGCTGTCCGGAACAAGCGTGCAGAAAAAGAAACGCAACTCAATCATGCCCGACAGGCTTTGAGGGAAATTCAGGATCAAGGCAGCGAACGGGTTCAAAAACTGGGTGCGCTCAAAGAAGCGGAAGTTCGAATTTCCAGGGATATTGTGGAGTCCAGGGAACGTCGAAAATCGATTGAGCAGGATATTCCCGGCACCAGCACCGGAGAGGATGACACAAAAGCACTTGAAGCTGCCCGCGCCAAAATGGAGCAACTGCGCTCTGAACTTGCATCCACCCGGGCGGAATATGACGGCATCATCCGGTCCAAGACCGAGAGGGAAGAGCGCATCGCCGCCATGAAAAGAGAGGGTGCAGCATGGCAGGAACGGTCCAAACGTGCAAAATCGCAACTGGATGAGCTGGGCTCGCGCGAGAGCGAGGCCAAAACCACCCTGGCAGGACTGGATTTGGCACCAGAAGAACTGGAACAAAAGCGCCAAAAGCTTTTGAATCATATTGATGAAGCTGAAAAGCTGAAGACCATGGCGGTGGAAAAACTGGCGAAAGCCGAAAGCGCTTTGACCGCTAAAGACAAAGATCTGAAATCAGCCGAAGCCATGCTGGGTGAGGCGCGTGAAGAAAAGGTGCGGGTGGAAACCAGCCATGAAAATGCCGGGACCAAGCTGGCTGAAATCGTCGCAGCCATCAAGGAATCCTTCAAGGTCAAACCGGATGCCTTGTTTGAGCTTGCCGAGCTTAAGCCCGACAAGAATTTACCCGAACTTGATGCAATGGAGAGGCGCCTTGATCGTCTGAAAGCCGAGCGTGAGAGGCTGGGAGCTGTTAATCTGCGTGCGGATGAGGAACTGAAAGAAATCGATGAGCAACTCGAGCATCTGGTGGAGGAAAAGACCGATCTCGAGACTGCAATCGCGCGACTTCGCCAAGGCATTGGCAGCCTGAACCGGGAAGGCCGCGACCGCATGCGGGCTGCATTTGATGAAGTGAACCAGCATTTTGGGGAACTCTTCCAACAATTATTCGGGGGTGGCAAGGCACATCTGGCACTGGTGGAATCTGATGATCCGCTTGAAGCCGGTCTTGAGATAATGGCCAGCCCGCCTGGTAAAAAACTTCAGGTCATGTCCTTGCTCTCTGGTGGCGAGCAGGCTTTAACCGCCATCGCGCTGATCTTTGCCGTCTTTATGACAAACCCGGCACCCATTTGTGTTCTGGACGAGGTGGACGCACCGCTTGATGATGCCAATGTGGAGCGCTTCTGCGACCTCTTGCATGACATATCAAGCAAATCCAATACGCGCTTTTTGATTGTCACTCATAATGCCGTAACCATGGCGCGTATGGACCGTCTGTTCGGCGTGACCATGGCTGAACAGGGCGTGAGCCAGCTGGTCTCGGTTGATCTGGAGAGGGCCGAAGCCCTGCGCGCTGTCGGCTAAAAGGAAATCAGTTAAAACTTCTTTAATTACATATAGTTAGCATGAATTCTTTGACGCTTGACAGGGCCTGGACCACCACCTATTGTGCACCCGCCTTCGCGGGGGTGACGGGGATGGTTGACATGCGTTTGAAATCGCCCATGTGTTGGTGGGAGTGTCATGAACAGCAAGAAAAATGATGATCCACTCAGTGATCTCGACCACCGGCTGAAAAAGGCCAGACAGGTCGGACAGGACGCTCGCCCCCAAAGAAGAGCCGGAAGCGCAGCCATGGGCGTTGGCTTCAAGATTGCCATTGAACTTGTGCTGGCAGTTTTGATTGGAACCGGCATGGGCTGGTTTCTGGATGGATGGTTAGGGACGTCGCCTTTTCTGCTTATCTTGTTTTTCTTTTTGGGTACAGGGGCCGGAATTATGAATGTGGCCCGCGCCTCGAAAGCCTTGGGACAGGAGAGCGCAAAAACAGACGACGATGGAGAGAGCAGGGACGAAAATGGCCGGGCATAGTCCATTAGAACAATTCGCCATTAAGCGCCTGATTCCAATAGATATTGGTGGTCTCGACATATCAATCACCAATGCTTCACTCTTCATGGCTGTGATTGTCCTCCTGATTTCAGTTTTTATGGGCGGTGGAATGAGGCGAGCAACTATGGTGCCCGGTCGCTGGCAATCCATGGTCGAAATGCTATATGAATTCATCTCCAACATGCTTTATGAGGCTGCCGGCCCGGAAGCCAGGCGCTTTTTCCCCTTCATATTTTCGCTTTTCATGTTCATTCTGTTCGCCAACCTTGTGGGCATGATTCCCTACACCTTTACCGTCACCAGCCACATCATTGTGACTTTCGGTTTTGCGGCCCTGGTATTCCTGGGCGTGACAATTTTGGGCTTTATGAATCACGGCATCGGATTTTTACGGCTGTTTCTGCCCCAGGGTGTACCGATGGCGCTGGCCCCGCTGTTGATTGTGATCGAACTCATTTCTTATCTGGTCAGACCCTTGAGTCTTTCGGTTCGACTGTTCGCCAATATGATGGCAGGACACACCATGATTAAGGTGATCGCAGGATTTGTTGCGACCATGGGCATCTTTGGTGTTTTTCCGCTCGCTTTTATTGTAGCCCTGACCGGTCTTGAAGTGTTAATCGCAGTTTTGCAGGCTTATGTTTTTGCCATGTTATCCTGCATTTATCTGAACGACGCCTACCATGTAGAACATTAACCGGAAGCGTCACTACCAACTACTCTGATACCAACAACACGTAACATTGAACCCAAGCGCAAGAGGAACTTAAAATGGAAGTTGAAGCTGCAAAACTCATTGGTGCGGGCATCGCCTGCTCCGCTCTTATTGGCGCCGGAATCGGCATCGGTAATATTTTTGGCAGTTTTCTCTCAGGAGCACTCAGAAACCCGTCCGCTGCAGACGCGCAGTGGGGTCGGGCCCTTCTGGGATTTGCACTGGCAGAAGCCACAGGTCTTTTCGGTCTGGTGATTGCCTTTATCATCCTGTTTGTCTTCTAGTTCAGAAGATCAAGCATAAGGGGAGCGATTAATGCCCCAGTTGGAATTTGCCGATTATTTACCGCAGCTTTTTTGGCTGGCGGTTACGTTCGCCCTTCTTTACCTGTATCTGGCGAAAAAAGCCTTGCCACGGGTATCTGAAGTGCTGGAGGAGCGCGAAAACCGGGTCATCGACGACTTGGAGCAAGCGGAAAAGCACAAGAAAGAAAGTCGCTCCCTGGAAGAGACCTACGAGAAGCTCATCGCCACAGCGAGAGCCAACGCGGGTAAAGTCCTGGCAGAATCCAAAGTTAAAATTACCGAGACCATTGAAGCCAAACAAAACAAATCCAACCAGGCCTTTGCTTCAAAAATCCAGCAGGCAGAGGCCAAAATCGAACAGGCCCGGAGCGAGGCCATGACGGAGATCGAAGTCATCTCCGCTGATGCCTGCAGCAAAATTGTTGCAAGCCTCAGCGGCATCAAGGTCAGCAAGACCCGGGCCACCGATGCCGTTCAACATGTGGCCAAGGGCCAGGATTAAATTTGGGGAGACCGGAAAGTGGAAGCCGAAACACATTTTTTTACCGGCCCTGAATTTTGGGTTCTGATCGCCTTTATAATTTTTATCGGCATAATGCTTTGGGTAAAATTGCCCGAGAAAATTGCGGCCACGCTGGATGCACGCGCGGAAAAAATCAAGGCAAGGCTGGACGAAGCGAGAAACTTGAAAGAAGAAGCCCAGTCTCTGCTAGCACAATATCAGCGCAAACATCGGGACGCAGAGAAAGACGCCAAGGCCATGATTGTTCGTGCCCAGGAAGAAGCAGAGAATTTTGCCAGAGAAGCAGAAGTCACTCTGGAAGAAAGCTTTGCCCGGCAGGTCAAAAACGTGGAAGATAAAATAGCTCAAGCCGAAGCGAGCGCTGTTGCCAAGGTCAAGTCAGCCGCCACCGAACTTGCAATTGATGCCGCCCGTCGCATTCTTTCAGAAGAGCTTGCCAAAGACCAAAGCGAAGCCCTGACCGACGCGGCAATCGAAGATATTGAAAAACGCCTGAATTAAAATTTCAATTAATCCAAGCCATCATAACCGTCTCCCGGGCGTTTTTTATCCCTGCTCGCGAGCGCGCCAACGCAATATGGGGTTCCGGGCGGCGGTGGTTTCATCCAGCCTGCCAACCGGTGCCAAATGGGGCGATGAAGTGAATCTTTCCACGTCACCGCTGGCAATGGACTCTGCCAGCGAGCGCATGGACCCAATAAACACGTCCAGCGAAGCCTTGCTCTCGGTTTCGGTGGGCTCAATCAGCATGGCACCATGGACCACCAGTGGAAAATAGACCGTCATGGGATGAAAACCTTCATCGATCAGCGCTTTGGCCAGATCGAGTGTTGTGACACCGCTGTCTTTCATAAAGCGATCATCAAAAAGCGCTTCATGCATGCATGGGCCTTCATAGGAGGCCGTCATCACATCTTTCAGGCTTTCCAGAATATAATTGGCACTTAAAACCGCATCTTCCGATACCTGTCTCAGACCATCGGCACCATGGCTCATCATGTAGGAAAGTGCCCTCAGAAACATTCCCATCTGTCCATGGAAGGCTGCCATTCGGCCAATGGACTGCTCGCCCTCTACCCCAAGCTCCTGCAAGGCAAACCTGCCATTGATCGAGATCACATTGGGTAGTGGAATAAAGGGCATCAATGCTTTGGAAAAGGCCACCGGCCCACTGCCCGGCCCACCGCCACCGTGGGGTGTGGAAAAGGTTTTGTGCAAATTCAGATGCATGGCGTCAATGCCAAGATCCCCCGGACGAACCCGGCCCATAATGGCGTTGAAATTGGCGCCATCACAATAAAAATAGGCTCCAGCATCATGGACCATCTCGGCAATTTTGAGAATGTCATTTTCAAACAGCCCGCAGGTGTTGGGATTGGTCAGCATCAAAGCTGCGATATTTTCCTTCAATGCTTCGGCCAAAGCAGCCACATCCACCCGACCGTGATCATTAGCGGGAATTGTCTTAACCCCGTATCCGCAAAGCGCAGCGGTTGCCGGATTAGTGCCGTGCGCAGATTCCGGAACCAGCACTGTAGTTCGGGCATCGCCCGCATCTTCAAGCGCCGCCCGAATAGCCATCAAGCCACAAAGTTCTCCATGAGCACCGGCTTTGGGCGACAAAGCAATGGCGGGCATGCCTGTCAGAACGCCAAGCCATCTTGCCACTTCAGCCATGACCTTAAGCGAGCCCTGTATGGTCGAGAATGGCTGAAGCGGGTGCACATCGGTCAGCCCGGCAATGCGGGCTATTTTTTCATTCAGCCGAGGATTATGTTTCATGGTGCATGAGCCAAGTGGAAAGAAACCCATATCAATGGCGTAATTCTTGCGGCTAAGACGGGTAAAATGTCTGACTGTTTCGGGTTCTGACAGACCAGCAAGTCCCATGGCTTCGGATCGCTCCAATCCACCCAGCTCTGCCTCAAAAGGCTCTGGCTCACTAAAATCAACACCGGTGGTCTCAGCCGTACCCAGTTCAAAAATGAGGGGCTCTTTATGATCCAATGCTCGGTGACCCGTTGCGGTTTGAAGATCTTTTCTTTTATGCGTCATTTCACTGCCCCTGCAAGCGCCGCACAGAAAGCCTTGATATCTTGGTCCTGAACGGTCTCGGTTGCGGCCACAATCAGTAAATTCTCAAGCTCCGGAGCTGTCCCGTAAAGTCTGCTGGCTGGCACCCCGGCCAAAATACCTTCGTTTGCCAACAAATCGACAATCGCGTTTGCAGGCTTTGGAAGGGCAATGGTAATTTCGTTGAAATAAGCCTGGTTGAGACATTTCACTCCATCAATCGCACCGAGCGCTGATTTCAGCTTTACCGTCTGAGCATGATTTATTATGGCCAAAGTCCTCAAGCCTGCTTCGCCCAAAAGCGTCATATGGACGGTAAAGGCCAAGGCACAGAGACCCGAGTTTGTACAGATATTGCTGGTGGCTTTTTCGCGCCGGATATGCTGCTCGCGAGTGGAAAGGGTTAGCACAAAACCGCGGTTGCCCTCATCATCTACGGTTTGGCCTACGAGGCGCCCGGGCATCTGTCGTAAATGCTTTTGACGGGCACCAAAAAGCCCAAGATAGGGTCCGCCGAAATTCAGGCCGTTGCACCTGAGCACCATCACGTGTCGATTACCGTACTTCCGGTCACGGAATTCGATCTCCAATTGTCTGGGTAATTGCTCCTCCTCAGGTGAGGTTTGATCGAACAGTGGGTGATGAACTTTGTCGTTCGGCCATCGGCTTCTTACCTTCTGGATGTTCAGTCGGGCCGCCTCACGAGGTTCGATGCTTG
>JACZYI010000003.1:0-13450 GCA_022571175.1 Pseudomonadota bacterium | reverse complement strand
CGCCGGGCGACAAAAGTGCGCCCATGGCAACAATCTCGGTCTCAACCACACTCATCAAGGCACCCTGGCTATGGGCCTTATCTGCCAGTTCTCGCAAATCCTGAACATGCCCGAAAACATCAGGAAACTGCACCACCACCGAAGCGGTCTGTTCATCTATGGCCTCTGACAGGGCCTCAAGATCAGCAGCAGGGTTCATTGGTTTTGCCTCTAAAACCTCCAGTTCATTGTCAGTGAATTGCGTGAGCGTCAGAGCTGTCTCGCGGTAATGAGGGTGGAGATTGCCTGAGAGTAGACTTTTCTTGCGCCTGGTGATGCGTCTGGCCATCAACACCGCTTCCCCGCAGGCGGTTGAACCGTCATAAAGTGATGCGTTGGCCACATCCATACCCAGAAGCGTTGCCACCTGGGTTTGAAATTCAAACAGATATTGTAGTGTGCCTTGCGCTATTTCGGGCTGATAGGGCGTATAGGAGGTCAGGAATTCACCCCGCTGAATGATGTGATCTACGCTGGCGGGAATATGATGACGATAAGCCCCTGTGCCCAGGAAAAAAGGCACCGATCCCGCAGACATATTTTGCGCAGCCAGTTTATTAAAAGCCCGTTCTACGTCCTGTTCATCCATATGGGTTGGCAGATCCAGTAAATTTTCAAGATGGGCTTCCCGGGGCACATCTACAAACAGATCGTCGATTGAAGCGGCTCCAATTCGGGCCAACATTTCCCTCCGGTCATTATTGGTGAGTGGCAAATAACGCATCAGGCTTGATCCTTGGCAAAAGCGTCATAGGCATCTTCATCCAGCAGATCTTCAAGTTCACCCTCGTCAGCCAGCTTGATTTTGAAAAACCAGCCATCATCCTGCGGCGATCGATTGACCAGAGCGGGATCATCCTCAAGTGCGCTATTTACAGCGACAATTTCACCACTGACCGGGGCATAAACTTCACTGGCGGCCTTTACCGATTCTACCACCGCGATATCATCACCTTTTGCCACATTAGCCCCGAGCTCCGGCAGTTCGACAAAGACCACATCCCCCAATGCTTTTTGTGCAAAGTCCGTTATACCCACGGTGGCAATTCCGTCCTCCGAATGTATCCATTCATGATCTTCGCTAAATTTGATCATACCCATGGCAACCTCCCTTTCGATTTATTTTGGTTTGCGGAAATAGCGATGCGGAACAAAAGGTAGTGCTACCACTTCCGCTTCCATCACCTTTCCCCTGATAACAAGACCCAATGCGGTTCCAATTTCCGAAAATTTGCTCTTCACATAACCCATGGCAACGGGCCCGTTAGCACTGGGCCCAAATCCCCCGCTGGTAATCTCGCCAATGAGATTCCCCTCCAAGTCAACAATCCCGGTATGACTCCGCGCCGGAGCCCGTCCCAGTGGCTTGATGCCAACTCGTTTTATGTCAGGACCGTTCTCGATCTGAGCCAAGATACGCTCGGCACCCGGAAAATCCTTTCGCTCGCGCCGGACTTTACCCAGAGCAAAAAGAAGATCCGCCTCAACGGGTGTGGTTTCCGGAATTAAATCACTGCCATAAAGGCAAAGGCCCGCTTCGAGCCTGAGTGAATCCCGGGCACCCAAACCAATGGCTTCCACTGCAGATGATCCGAGCAATCTTTTGGCAAAGGCAGGGGCTTTATATCCTGGAATGGAAATTTCAAATCCGTCCTCACCGGTATATCCAGACCGGCTGATATAGAGCTCTTGCCCTTCATAGGTGAAATTACGCGCCCGCATGAAAGACAGACTAGCTACCCCTGGAATTATCCCCTCCAGAACATCCACCGCCTTTGGTCCCTGGAGAGCCAGCAATGCCCGGTCATCCAGAATTTCCATATGGCATTTGTTTCCGATTTTTTTCTGGATCAAAGCAAAGTCCGCCTCTTTGCAACCAGCATTGACCACCAAATACAAGCTGTTTTCCGCGTTTTCAGGCCGGGTCACCATCAGATCGTCCAGAATGCCCCCATTATCATTCAGAAACATTGTGTAGCGCAGGCCGCCCTCGACCAGTGTCTGTATGCTTCCCGGTACCAGTTGTTCCAGGAGCGCGGCAATATCCACCCCTTCATGACCCCGCAATATGGTTTGCCCCATGTGCGAGACATCAAAAAGACCAGCGGACTGGCGCACATGGAGATGCTCTTTCAAAACGCCCAGCGGATATTGCACCGGCATGTCATAGCCGGCAAAAGGAACCATTTTGGCACCCAGCTCCAAATGGAGAGCGTGAAGCGGCGTGGTTTTTATTTCCTGATCTTGGACCATGGGTTCTCCGTGATAACGACTGCGCCTTCGACCGGGGAAAACCCCGGCCCAGACCCACTCGCCCCCTCTGTCACGGAACCTGAGAGATTTCGTCGCCCAATCCTGGCTACTTACCCCTTCGGTGAGGCCTTTGTATTAGGCCTGCTTTCCAGAGCACCCTCCTTTTGCGGTCCCTGTGCCTGAGAGTTTCCGAGGCGGTTGCTCCTTCGGCGTCAATCCTTTTTGTCCGGATCGATCTCTCCCGCAAAAGACTGCGCGACAATCCTGTCGCGCCGGGTAATTACCAGCCCTTCAGCCAGCGAAGGCACTATGAAGAGAGTGTTATGGGATGTCAATGAAATGGGTACGCAAAACTAACGCAGAACGTTATAGGCCAATTCATCTGATGATAGCTGGAACCCGATCAGAAGCTCATAATCATAACGGCGGGCAATCGCCACATCATCAAAAGTTTGCAGGATTGTCTCCCTGGTGCCCGCTCTGTTTTCACCGGGCCTGAACCGAAGAGTGGTTTGGTATATTTCCTTGGCCGTAATCTGAAAATTATCTCTGAGCAGGGCCACGAAATATTGAACGACGATGGTATTTTCGGTCATGGCGGGGCCGCGAGTAGCAATAATGTTGAAGGACACTTTACGGTCAATTTCCACATCTCCCTGATCGCAATCAGTCTGAATGCCCGAGATGGTGGCGCTCATGACCACGTCTTTAGCATCACGGCCATCGCCCCGGAAAACTGTCAGAGAGCCGGTATTGCCCACAACTGCTACCGCCGGGCAGTTAATAACATCAACAACAAAGGGATTAACATTGCCGCATGCAGCAAGAAATAGGCTGATGCCGATGACTGAGGCTAGCCTCCATAGTCCCGTCCGGTTAGTCATTCTTGTTTTCCCCGCTTATCATTATGAAACACGATTATGAGACCCATCGCATATTGGCGCCCGTCGAGTATGTTTACAACCACAGAAAAATACATTTTTTGTAGCCGGTGCCTGATATTCAACCGGTTCAAACTCTGTGTCCATATGGCTGCCATCACAAAATGGCTGATTCTCCGATCGTCCACATGCGCACCAGAAGTAAGTCTTTCCCGCTTCGACCGGGATAATATATGGTGATTTCTGTGGTACCCTCGGCTCGCTCATTTTCTTGGACCTTTCATGTGCATCACCCTCTTAAGTAAGCCGTGCAATGCTTACAAGCAACAGGTTGGGCTTACAAGCAACAGATTGAACTTAAAGCAACAGATGTATCGACAATAAATTCTTGGGTCTTATGATTGATTGACGATACCATGCCGACTATATAAGGCGCTAGTTGGGAAGGAATGTGGCAGATGCCAAAATCCAAGATGAAAATACTGATTGCCAATCCACGCGGATTTTGTGCCGGTGTTCATCGCGCTATTCAGGTGGTGGAGGTGGCACTCAAAAAATTCGGTGCGCCGGTCTTTGTGCGTCATGAAATCGTTCACAATCGCTATGTGGTTGAACAGCTTGAAGCCAAGGGTGCTGTCTTTGTGGATGAGCTCGAAGAGGTGCCCGAAGGAGTGCCCGTGGTCTTTTCCGCACACGGCGTGCCCAAAGCCATTCCTGAAGAAGCAAAACGTCGAAAGCTGCTCTATGTAGATGCCACCTGCCCACTCGTGAGCAAGGTCCATCGGGAGGCAGAGCATCATCACAAGTCTGGTCGCCATATTATCATGATCGGGCACCCCGGACATCCGGAAGTAATCGGCACCTTGGGCCAGTTGCCGGAAGGCTCAATTACGCTGGTTGAAGATGTGGCTGATGTCCAGGCGATTGAAGTTCCAAACAATAATAAAGCTCTGGCCTATATTACCCAAACCACTCTATCCATTGATGACACCACCCATATCATTACTGCCTTGCAAAAACGTTTTCGCGATATTATGGGTCCAAAAAAAGAAGATATTTGTTACGCCACCACGAACCGGCAGGCAGCGGTCAAGGCCATCGCCGAGCGTTGCGACCGGATGCTGGTTATCGGTGCCCCAAATTCATCCAACTCACTCCGGCTGGTGGAGGTCTCCGAGCGTCACGGCTGCGACAGTCGTCTGGTGCAACGCGCCGCTGATCTGGATTGGGACTGGATATCGGGGGCAGAGATAATCGGCATTACTGCGGGTGCCTCAGCACCGGAAGTGCTGGTTGAAGAAGTACTTGATGTCTTGCGTGCGCGTTTTGATGTCAGCATCGAGGAAGTAACCACCAGCGAAGAAAATGTGACCTTTAAACTACCGGCTGAACTGATGAGGAAAGTAAGCTAACCTCCATGGCCGTTTATACCGTGCTTTCAAACTCTGACGTCCAAACCATTCTTGACCAATATGATCTGCCCGCTTTGATCTCATATGAAGGCATCTGGCAGGGAATCGAAAATACAAATTATCGGGTTTTGCTAAAAGACAAAACCATAATACTCACCCTTTTTGAAGGACGGACCGATATCTCTGCCCTGCCCTTCGTCCTGAAATATATTGACCAGCTTGATGCACATGGTCTTCCCGTACCGTCTCCACTTGCGAACCAGCAGAACCGAACAATCGGGCATTATGGAGCCAAATCCCTGATTTTGGTTCCTTTCCTCGAAGGAAAAAGCGCCGAGCCTTCCGATTTGGACCTGTGCCACAATATGGGAGCCACTCTTGCGGAAATGCACCGCGCAACGGAGGATTATTCAGCCAAGCGCAGCAATCCCCTAAACCTGGATGGGATGCAGGAATTGCTCGACAAACTCGGCCCGGACCTGAATCAAATTTCAGACGATCTGAATGCCGAGCTTCAGGATGAAATGGAATGTCTAAACCGCCTCTGCTCGCTGGGATTACCAGAGGGCGTTATCCACACGGACCTTTTCCCGGACAATGTTTTGACCAGTGATAGCCGCGTGACCGGTTTGATCGACTTTTATTTTTCGGGCACAGATGCTTTTATTTATGACCTGGCCGTCACCTTGAGTGCGTGGAGTTTTGATGATGATATGGGGTTTTCCGAACAGCGGCACCGGGCCATTCTAGCGGGATATGTTTTTAGGCGCTCGCTGGCAGATAATGAGAAAGATGCGCTACCTGTGATGCTGAGGCGGGCCTCCCTGCGCTTCCTCCTGACCCGCGCACAAGATTGGCTCAAACCGCCCGACAAGGCCTTTGTGGACAGAAAAGATCCCATGGACTTTCTTAGACGCTTGCGATTTTACCGGGAAATCGGCAATCTGCCAGGCCTATGAGTAGTCCAGACAAAGTTAACGTGGAAATCTTCACGGATGGTGCCTGCTCCGGCAATCCCGGCCCCGGCGGATGGGGCGTACTTATGCTGTCAGGGGATGTCGAAAAGGAATTAAGGGGTGGGGTGGCAGAGACCACCAATAATCGTATGGAGCTGACAGCCACGATTGAAGCCCTTAACGCCCTTAAAAAACCCTGCAAAGTCCGGCTTTCAACCGACAGTAAATATGTCATGGACGGCATAACCATCTGGATTCATGACTGGAAAAAGCGTGGCTGGAAAACGGCGGCCAAAAAACCCGTCAAAAATGTTGATTTATGGCAGGCTCTTGAGGCAGCAAGTGAGCGGCATAATATCGAATGGGTATGGATCAAAGGCCATGCGGGCCACCCGGAAAATGAACGCGCAGACGCTCTGGCCCAAATGGGCCTCGAAGAATATCTCCCCTGATCAAATTTTCAGGCTAGAGCTGCGCCAGAACATATTCTGCACTTGAGACATTGAACGCCCCCGATTCTTCAATGTTAAGTTTGGTGACCTCGCCATCTTCCACCAGCATTGAAAAACGCTGACCTCTGATTCCCATCCCGAAGCCGCTCGCATCCATATCAAGCCCCAGCGCCTTGGTAAATGTGGCGTTGCCATCTGCAAGCATAAGAATACTGTCGCCCGCACCCTGGTCTTGTCCCCATGCGCCCATGACAAAAGCATCATTCACCGAGACACAGGCGATAACATCGACGCCTTTGGATTTAATGGCATCAGCCTGTGCCACAAACCCGGGAAGATGCTTGGCAGAACAGGTTGGCGTAAATGCGCCCGGAACCGAAAAAAGAACCACCTTTTTCCCGCCGAAAATTTCCTCTGTGGACAGCTGTGTGGGCCCGTCCACGGTCATGGTTCCTAAAACACCCTCCGGAATCCGGTCTCCAATCTTGATAGTCATAGTCATAATCCCTTTCGTGATTCTCTATTGAAAAACAATTTCCTGTTCAATCATACCACCCCACCCATCAGTCACTGTAATGATACCCGGTTTCCCGGTCAGATCTACGCCCTCTCTCATGCTGCCCACGGGAATAATAAATCTTGCTCTGGTGCCGTCGCCCACAAGAGCCCGTTGGGGAGCATCAAACCGGAAAGCGCTATCAGCTTCCAAAATCACATCGGCTCCTGATAAGAGGAACTGCGAGTCAATAGTGATGGTTACCCGCTGTCTTCCTGGCATGCCACGCACATGAATTTCCTCGATTATAATTCCGGCCAATTCACTATCAAGGCCAGATCGCGGCACGCGCTGTATTTCCTGGTCAATCGCTCGAGCATATCTCGATGGTTTTGCCAGTTCGCCAGCGGGAATATTCAAGATAAAATCCGCTTCATAGGGAATGCAAATATCCAGACAGACCATATAGTCCAGACTTAGCCTTATGGTAACCGGTGCTCCGGCAATCTGCGGTTTGATTAAAATGGGTAAAATAACCTCATCCTCATAGCCATAGGTTTGAATCCCAAAAATCTCAAATCTCTCGGGCAAGGGATAGAGCGGTCGCACCTCGGCAATATTTAGGGATCCGGTCCAGTCAAACCGGGGTGGCAATCCGGCTTCGCCCGGTGTTCGCCAGTAGGTTTTCCAGCCCTCCTGTAATTCCACCTGCCATCCAATAAAAATCGTCTCTTCACCACCGAATGAAATAATTTCATAATTGGCAACCAGGCGTGACCTGACATAGCCCTCATCCACCCACTCACTTGCGCTTTCGCCAAAGGCCGCCAAGGGGAAAAGCATGCTCATCAGCCCGGTAAACATCAGGAAATGAAATATTCGACCTGTTTTATTTTGTCTGTTCATGAATTGATATATAGCGAGACTCCACGGAAGGTCCAGACCTCTTGGCAGGGTTATTGGACAAAATAAAGTGAAATTCGCCCTGATCCGGGCTTGCTTCATACCAGAAAACTCCGCATCCTTAAGTCCGATTCTAACCCGGCGGCCTCATTTGGTTGCCTCATCTGGTGGACAGGGCCTTTGAGCAACGACGGATATTTGAAAGGAAAGATATTACTGGCCATGCCAGCAATGGGAGATCCTCGCTTCCATAGAACCGCAATCTATATTTGCTCACACAACAATGATGGTGCGATGGGGCTGGTCATCAACCGGCATGTGAAGCGAATGAAGTTCTCAGAATTACTGGACCAGCTAGACATAGAGGTGGACCAACCCGTGCCGGAGATACCTCTTCATGCCGGTGGCCCTGTGGAGACTGGTCGGGGTTTTGTCCTGCATAGTTCTGATTACGGTGAAGCAACCACGCTCAAGGTTTCTGACTCTGTGGGTCTGACAGCCACCGTTGAGTGCCTTAAATTAATTGCCGATGAAAATGGCCCCACTCAGACCCTTTTGGCCCTTGGGTATGCTGGATGGGCTACAGGACAACTCGAAAATGAAATGCAGCATAATGCCTGGCTCAGCGGCGATGCCGATTCCAAAATCATTTTTGAGACACCGATTGAAGAAAAATGGTCAGAGGCTATGGCCTTGATTGGAGTGGATATATCAAAACTTTCAGCGGAAGCCGGCCACGCTTAAAGTTCTGCTACAGTTTGAAAATTCGCCCGGACTTCATCAAACTCGGTAAATTCCCGATCATCCCCGACCAAAGCAAGACTGAGCGGCCCTTCCAGAATTTGAGCGGCCATTCGGGTTACGGCTGCGTCATCAACCGCTTCGACCTTTTCCACCAATTCCGCCGATTCTATGGGCCGGTCAAATACCAGCATCTGGCGGCCAAGCTGCTCCGCCCGCGAAGCGCAGGATTCAAGCGACATAAAAAGTCCTGCCTTTAGCTGGGCGCGGGCACGGGCAAGCTCTCCAGCACCAACTTTGATCGCCAGTTTTTTCATTTCTCCAGCAATCACCGGAATGACAGCATTGCCCGAGGTCGGGCTGGTTCCCACATAAACGCCCAAGAGGCCAGTATCGGCATGGGATGCAGAGAAAGAATAAATGGAATAGGCAAGCCCCAGATCTTCGCGAATTTCCTGAAACAGCCTGGATGACATACCCCCTCCCAATATTGTGCAATAAACCTGCAAGGCAAAATAATCATCATGGTCGTAAGCTATGGACGGGAATCCGAGAGCCAGATGAAGTTGTTCCAGCGGGCGTGAGACCCGCGACTCGCCCCCTTGATAGCGCGCCCCATCAAAAATTCGATCCCGTTTCGTTTGGATTTTATCAAAATTATTTTCTACCAGCGAAACCAGTTGTTCGTGATCCAGGTTTCCAGCTGCTGAAATAACAAGACTTTCTCCGCGATAATGTGAATGCATATAGCTTCGAACGGCTTCCCGACGGAAGCCCGTGACGCTTTGGAGCGAGCCGAGGATGGACCGGCCCAGGGGCTGTTCGGGAAAGGCAATCTCCTGCAAATGATCAAACACCAGGTCATCCGGAGTATCCCGAACCTGACCGATCTCCTGAATGATGACATCCTTTTCGCGAGCCAGTTCGCTCTCATCAATGGTGGAATTTTGTAGAATATCCGCCAGGATATCGACCGCCAGAGGCATGTCGTTTTTCAAAACCCGCGCGTAATAATTTGTGTGTTCTCGTGAGGTGAAGGCATTCAGATATCCGCCAACCGACTCAATTTCCTCAGCCAACTGGCGAGCCGTACGCCTTTTGGTTCCCTTGAAAGCCATATGCTCAAGCAGGTGAGAAATGCCGTTCAGATGTTTGGGCTCATACCGCGCCCCCACATCCACCCAGGCCCCCACCGAGATCGTTTCCAAATGGTCCATGCTATCGCTGATCACACGAATGCCATTGGGTAATCTGGTCAATCTAACAGTCATGTTTCTAAACCCTGGAGAATATTATTTTTCAAACCCTCATGGCTGGCATCAAGATGGGTTACAAATTCTTTCAGTTCAGAAAGGCCAGCGAGCGTGTGAGGTATTTCCGGAGGTGTTCCAATGGCCTTTTCAATGGTTTCAGGAAATTTCGCAGGATGGGCCGTTGCCAGGCAAACCACGGGAGCCTGACCACCTTCCTCTTTCCAGAGGCGAGCCGCAGCCGTTCCAACGGCCGTATGGGGGTCAATTAAAATACCACTGGCCTCATAAACATGTTTTATTTCCTGCAAAATACTATCCTCGCTAATTCTGGTGACATGAAAACGCTCCCGCGCGCGGCGAAGCCAGTCCTCATCAAGTTCGTAACCACCGCTCATAGAAAGTTCGTTCATCTGCGCCCGCACCTTTTCTGCGCTTCGGCCAGAAAATTCAAGTAGAAGTCGTTCAAAATTGCTTGAGTGCTGAATATCCATGGCCGGGCTGAGGGTTGCAAGAGTTTCGTCATTCCGCACCTGACCATCCTCAAACGCTCGCCGTAAGCCGTCATTGTCGTTGACGCCAACAATAAAATTCTGAACCGAAAGCCCCATTTTACTGGCCGCGAAGGCCGAAAAACAATTTCCAAAATTGCCAGATGGCACAGCAAAAGCAGGCGGCAGCCCCTTGTCCCCCACCTTCAGGCTGGCATAAAAATAATACGGTATCTGCGCGGCGATTCTCCCCCAGTTGATGGAGTTGACCGTACTCAAGCTTGCCCGCTTTGCCAGATCGGAATCCAGTAGCAGCCTTTTGACCATGGCCTGACAATCATCAAAACTGCCCCGAATTGCATAATTCCGGATATTAGCCGCCTTTATAGTCGTCATTTGCTTCCGTTGCAGTTCTGATATGCGCCCTTCGGGATGCAACATATGAAGCTGGATATTGTCCATATTCTGGAAAGCATGCACCGCCGCCGCACCAGTATCGCCGGAGGTTGCACCAATCAGCAATAAGGGTCTGTCCAGCTTGCCCGCCAGTCGCTCCATAAGCCTGGCCAGCAATTGCAGAGCAAAATCCTTGAACGCCAGGGTCGGTCCGTGGAAAAGCTCCAGAAGCCACATCCCTTCCTCAAATTTCCGGAGCGGGGCCACTTGGGGATGATTAAATCCGCCATAGACATCCACAGAAATATCTTTCAATTCCGCCAAAGATATATCGGGATCAAAATAAGGCGCCAGAATTTCTGCAGTCAACTCGGCATAAGAAAGCCCGGCAAAGTCTGACATTTGGGATGTGGTTATTTGGGGCCAGCTTTCGGGCATATAAAGTCCGCCGTCTGATGCCAGACCAGCCAGAATGATTTCAGATGGGCCCAATCTGGGGGCTTCGCCCCTGGTGCTCACATAGTGCATACTTATTTCACACTGTTCGGCTTGGCGGATAAGTCCGGATTCACGCGTGACAAAGAATAAATCACATAAATAACGGATGCTATCAGCCCAAAAATGAACCAGGTCAAGGCATAGGCCAAATGATTATTGGGAATATTGAGCCTGGTGACCCCGCCCAGGGGCAACCCCCCGGGGTTGGGATGGTCATCAGCGTCAAGGATAACCCCGGCCAGTGATGGCAGCCCAACCGCCTCTGCCATGGCCGTCAGGTCTGCATAATACCAATTGTTGGTAGCCAGGTTATTTTCAGGCGTGAAGGGGCCAGGAGATCGTGATAATCGCGCAATACCCCGCACACGGACCTGACCCGCAATTTGTCCATCTATTCTGGTCTCAGGATTGCGTGCACGCACCGGAATCCATCCCCGGTTTATCAAGACCGGCGAGGCATCAAGCCTGATGAGTGGGGTATAGATGTGATATCCTGCGCCTCCATTCGGGCCGGTGGCAAAAAGATAAAGCTCCAAATCATGCGCGAATGTTCCAGAGGTTTCGAATGTTCCATATTCAAACATGAACGGATCATCAATCTGTTGGGGCAAACGCTGGGTAGGCCGGGATTGCTGCTCGGCAATATGCGAAAGAATATCTTGTTTCCACTCCAGCCGTTCAAGCTGCCACAACCCAAGCCAAACCATTGCCACAATGGTCAGGCTGGTCATAATGGTGGGCCCAGCTTTAATTGTGAAAATATGGGTCATTTTTTTATTCCACCCAACCGCCCGTCAGGCCCCCTGACAACCTGTTAAGAGTGATCACCATCCGAAAATCGAGCCTCCTCGGCACGATGATAAAACTGTACCGCAATCCAAAGCCCCTTGAACGGTTGTAACAGGAGAAACGACAGTCCGAAGGTCAAAGGCCCCCACAAGACCGCGTGAACCCAAAGCGGTGGAGCATAGGACCGTTCTACTATAAAAACACCAATCACGATTATAAAGCCCACCACAAACATGATGAAAAAAGCCGGGCCATCAGCAGAATCCGCCTTTGAGAAATCCTGGTCACAAACAGAACATTTATCTGAAATCTTAAGATAAGCCTGGAACAAACGTCCTTGGCCACAATGCGGACAACAACAACGTAGACCCCGTTTCATGGCTGTCCGGATGGTGTTTTTTTCATGCATTTGCGAGGCCTAGGCACCGCCCCACCAATAAATGGAGGAAAAAAGAAACAGCCACACAACATCGACAAAATGCCAGTACCAGGCTGCAGCCTCAAAACCAAAATGATGATCTGGTTTGAAGTGCCCGGCATAAGCCCTGCCCAGACAAACACTCAGGAAAATTGTGCCCACAATCACATGAAATCCGTGAAATCCCGTGGCCATGAAAAAAGTTGAACCGTAAATGTGACCGGCAAAACTGAAACCGGCATGAACATATTCATAAACCTGCAACGAAGTGAACAGCACACCAAGACCCACTGTGGCCCAAAGACCTTTCTTCAGGGAGTCACGATCATCCTCCAGCAGCGCATGATGCGCCCAGGTGACCGTGGTGCCTGAGAGCAGCAAAATAAGCGTGTTCACAAAGGGAATATGCCAAGGATTAAAGGTTTCAATACCGGTTGGCGGCCAAACAGAGCCAATCTCTGCTGTTGGGAAAAGACTAGCATTAAAAAAGCCCCAGAACCAGACCACAAAGAACATCACCTCAGAGCAAATGAAGAGGATCATGCCATATCTGAGACCAATCTGGACAATCGGGGTATGATCTCCGCCTTCTGCTTCCTCCACCACATCAACCCACCAGGCATACATGGTGTATAGAATGCCGAACACTCCCACAAAGAACAAATAGGAAGCAAAGGGATAATCATGCATCCAGCCGACCGCGCCAAGCGCCATCAGAAAGGCAGATAATGCGCCAAACGCTGGCCAGAGACTGGGCTCGACCAGATGATAATCATGCTTAACCGCACCTGACATTTTAAATCCTTAGTCAATTCTGCCACCACCGGGATGGCCTCTGCTCTCTAGTCTGCTACACCTGTACCGGTTTCGATTGCGTCCTCATCAAGCACAAAAAAGGTATAGGAAAGAACAACTTCGCTGACATCATCAAGACCGACATCTTCTACAATCTCGGGATCAATAAAATAAGTCACCGGCATCAGCACTGTCTCGCCCGGCAACAGAGTTTGTTCGGTGAAACAAAAACATTCGATCTTGATGAAATAAAGCCCCGCCTTGTGGGGTGTCACATTATAACTGGCAGTGCCCGTGATGATCTGGTTCGTGGGGTTGTGCGCCTCATAGAATGCCAAGCCCTGTTCGCCAATCTTCAGTGTTTGGGCAATTTGTGCGGGCTTGAATTGCCAGCTCATATCACGGTGAGTGTTCGCGGAAAACCGAATTTTCATGACGCGCTCCAGCACCGCCACATTTTCGCTTTGCGCGATTTGGGTTGTACCACCATAGCCCGTGACACGACAAAACAGGTCATACAAAGGCACTGCCGCATAGGCCATTCCTACCATGCCCAGAGACAACCCGAGCAAAATAACGGCAGTGCGACTGTTACGTGATGGAACCATTGTCATGCTCATGCGCCCATGCCTCCCATTTTCACAAAGCTGATAAATGCAACCAGCACCGCCAGCCCGTGT
>JACZYI010000114.1 GCA_022571175.1 Pseudomonadota bacterium | reverse complement strand
CAGGCGAAATGGGTATTGTAAAAACCTCTCTTTTTAGGTTTCACGAGGGGAATGATCCGGTGGCGCGGGCAGTTTTTCAGGAAATGGCGCGACTCGCAGGAGGGGCTTTTGCGCCTTTTGATGCCTCGAGTGCAGCAGAACTTCGAGCATTGTTGAGGGCCGTTGCTGCCTATGCTGCGGGTGGCACAGCGGCACTCCGGAAAAAATTATCCGATTCCTCGGTTGAAGCCCGGCTGCTTCTGGAGCAAATTAAAGACTGATATAAATATATCGGGGAATATCAGGTGTTATTTTTTCTGTTGGGTCTTGCCATTCTGGCGCTTTCATTGCTGGTGATAAATTGGCTCGCCCATACCACCGCAGAAAATGTCAAAAAGATGTTCGGCGCATTCTCGGCAATTTTACTTTTGGTGCTGACGATTTTACTTTTGGCGACCGGGCGTTTCCTGGCGGCACTGCCAAGTGCCATTATGGCGATTACGGTTTATCGGCGTTATCGCAAGGCCTTCAAAATCTACCAGGGTGCGCGCGACTGGATGGGGCGTGGCCCGGGCCAGACCAGTAGCGGGGATCCCTCCTCCTCCGAGGTGCGCACTTCTCATCTATCCATGTTTCTGGATCACAGGTCCGCCTCGCTTGATGGCGAGGTTTTGCAAGGTCACTTTCAGGGAAAGAAAATTTCCGAAATGGACGAAGCTGACCTTTTCCGGCTGTTGGAGGAGTTACTCTCGGTGGATGGAGAAGGGGCGCGCTTGCTGGAAACCTATCTGGATCGCCACGCTGCTCCTGATTGGCGTCAAAGATATGACGGCCCTCCGGCGGGGGCGAAAAGCAGAAGTGCGGACACGGGCGGCCCGTTGACTTATAAAGACGCCTACCGGGTGCTTGGCCTCAATGCCGGAGCAAGCGAAGATGAAATAAAAACCGCCCATAAAAAATTGATGCTTAAATTTCACCCCGACCAGGGCGGCAGCGACTATCTTGCTTCCAAAATCAATCAGGCCAAAGAGTTGCTTTTGGGCAAATAGGCCCCTTTTCCTGCTGGTCCGAATTTGCTAATGAAAGCCTTAATTGTTCCAAAAATATCTCCACAAAAACCGAAAGGACCAGAGTGCATAATTTTCATGCCAGTATCTTGCGGGAGTATGACATCCGCGGCATCTTTGGGGACACCCTGACCGGGGAAGACGCCCTTTGGGTCGGCAAGTCATTGGGAACCCTGATTGTGCGAGACGGTGGGACTGATGTGGTGGTTGGCTATGATGGCCGACTGTCATCCCCAGATCTCGAATCCTCAATGGCCGAGGGTCTGAAATCCACAGGTTTGAAGGTTTTCCGGATTGGCCTTGGTCCCACGCCCATGACCTCCTTTGCGGTTCATAGTTTGAACGCGGACGGCGGCGTGATGATAACCGGCTCCCATAACCCGCCTGAATATAATGGCTTCAAATTGATGCTGGGTACGGACAGCCTTCATGGCGAGGCTATTCGTGCGCTCGGCCAGATGGCGTCCTCTGGTGACATTGTTGAAAATGACAGCGCCGGCCAGTTGGTGGAACATTCCATATTTGAGACATTTGTGGACCGGCTGTTGCAAGAAGTGAGCGAAAAAAATCTGTCAGTGGGCTGGGACCCGGCAAACGGAGCGTCCGGTGATCTGGTAAAAGCGGTCACCACACGTCTTCCTGGCAGGCACTTGCTCATCAACGAAGAAATAGACGGAACTTTTCCGGCTCACCATCCCGATCCGACAGTGGAGGCCAATCTCGAACAATTAAAGGAACTGGTACTCAGTGAAAAACTGGACTTTGGCGTAGGATTCGATGGCGATGGCGACAGGATAGGGGCGGTTGACGAAAACGGTCGGGTGGTCTGGGGGGATGAGTTGCTGGCCATACTGGCTGAAGACGTGCTCGGCAATTTTCCGGGCGCTCCGATCATTGCTGATGTGAAGGCCGGGCAGGGTATGTTTGACCGAATTGAAGAACTTGGTGGGCGTGCGATCATGTGGAAAACGGGTCATTCACTGATCAAAGCAAAAATGAAAGAGGAAAAGGCGCCGCTTGCTGGTGAAATGAGCGGGCATATTTTTTTCGCTGACCGCTATTATGGATATGATGATGCCCTCTATGCTGCCCTCCGGCTGATGAATGTTGTGGCTGCCTCGGGCAAAACTTTGGGTCAACTGAAAGATCAGTTACCGGCTTTTGTCAGCACTCCTGAAATTCGCTTTGATTGTGCCGATGAGCGAAAATTTCAGGTAATTGAGGAGGTTACCGAGCGATTGACCTCAAGTGGTGCGGATATGTCCACCCTGGATGGCGTTCGGGTGAAAACAGAGGGGGGCTGGTGGCTTCTTAGAGCCTCGAACACCCAACCATCGCTGGTGGCCCGCTGTGAGGGGCCTGACGAGGCGACCTTGTTGCGCATCAAAGCGCAACTGGTTGCGATCTTGAAATCTTCTGAAATTGAGCCGCCGCCAGAATTATAACGCCTTGAATTTGGCATAATCTGCACCCAATTATTGGCTTGTTGATGATTCCCTATAAAGCTCTGTGCTATAATACTCTCGGAGACACGGGCTGAATGAGCGAGTGTGAAATGTCTGAAGCGACCAAAATGAATAATGATCAGGATGAGAATGATGGAGAGGGTGCTGGAACCGGTATCCTGACGCAAACCCGACCCAAGACCAAAAAACCGGCGTCTTACAAGGTGCTTCTTCTGAATGATGATTACACGCCCATGGAGTTTGTAATTGAAGTGCTGCAAAAGATTTTTCGCATGGGAATTGAGGATGCAACCAGCGTCATGCTCCATGTTCATCAAAAAGGCGTTGGTATCTGCGGTATCTACAGCTATGAGGTGGCCGAGACCAAAATGGCTCTGGTTATAGATTACGCCCGTAAAAACCAGCACCCTCTGGAGTGCACATTGGAAGAAGCCTGAAGAAAGGGCTATACTCATTTATTATGCCAAGTATTTCGCCAAAACTTGAACAAACCCTGCACCGTGCCTTGGCTGCGGCCAATGGTCGGCGGCATGAATTTGCCACGCTTGAACATCTGCTTCTGAGTCTGACCGATGATCAGGATGCCGCCTCGGTCCTGAGAGCATGTGATGTGGAGCTTGACCGGTTGCGGGCTGATCTCACCCGGTATCTGGATGAGGCTCTGGAAAATATTAAACTTGAAGACGCGGACCTGGAGGCCTCCCCCACTGCAGGGTTTCAACGGGTCATTCAGCGGGCCATCTTGCATGTGCAGAGCTCCGGGCGCGAGGAGACCAACGGTGCCAGCGTGCTGGTCGCTCTTTTTTCCGAGCGGGAAAGCTATGCGGTTTATTTTTTGCAAAGCCAGGAAATGAGCCGTCTGGATGCGGTCAGTTACATCAGCCATGGCGTGGCCAAAACGCCGGGCCTGAGCCAGGCCAAACGTATCAAGGGGGCAGAAGACGAAGAACGGGAAGATGGGGATGAGAGCGAAGAGGGTGAAGGAAAAAAAGCCAGCGCTCTTGAAAGCTATTGCATTAATTTACACGATAAGGCCAAACGGGGCCAGATTGATCCTCTGATCGGGCGCAAGGCAGAATTGAACCGGGCGGTTCAGATTTTATGCCGTCGCTCCAAAAACAATCCTCTGTTTGTGGGAGATCCCGGCGTTGGTAAAACCGCAATGGCAGAAGGTTTAGCGCTCAAGATTTTTAATGGGGAAGCGCCGGAAGTCTTGAAGGGTTCTGTTATCTTCACGCTTGATATGGGGTCGCTCCTGGCGGGCACGCGATATCGGGGCGATTTTGAAGAACGGCTCAAAGCCGTGATTAAAGAACTTGAGGACATGGATGGCGCTATCCTGTTTATTGATGAAATACACACTATCATCGGAGCCGGTGCCACCTCGGGCGGGACCATGGATGCTTCAAATCTTTTGAAGCCTGCTCTTGCTTCGGGCAATATTCGTTGCATGGGCTCGACCACTTATAAGGAATTCCGGGCTCATTTTGAAAAAGACCGCGCACTTCTCAGACGATTTCAGAAAATTGATATTGCGGAACCCTCAAAGGCCGAAAGCATTAAAATTCTGCAGGGGCTCAAGCCATATTACGAAAAGCATCATAATCTCAGATATACCAATGAGGCCATCAAGGCAGCGGTTGATCTCTCCGCCCGCTATATCAATGATCGCAAATTGCCCGATAAGGCGATTGACGTTATTGACGAGGTTGGAGCCGCACAGATGCTTGCCCCGCCCTCCAAGCGCAAAAAGCTTATCGGTGTC
Source organism: Pseudomonadota bacterium (assembly GCA_022571175.1). Lineage (GTDB taxonomy): Bacteria > Pseudomonadota > Alphaproteobacteria > Sphingomonadales > SMXR01 > JACZYI01. Next base: position 2,078 of record JACZYI010000114.1, on the reverse strand, counting down.
AGGGATGTGGTAGATGTGGTCGCCATCATCGCCCGAATTCCTCCGAAATCTGTTTCCAAGGATGATGCCCGGGTGATGGCTTCGCTGGCCGATGATCTGAAGCGGGTAGTGTTCGGCCAAGACAAGGCGATTGAGGCTCTGGCTGCTTCCATCAAGCTGTCCCGGGCTGGATTGCGTGAGCCCAACAAACCGATTGGCAGTTATATCTTTTCAGGCCCGACCGGTGTGGGCAAGACCGAAGTGGCGCGCCAGTTGGCCTTTACTCTGGGGGTTGAACTGCACCGCTTCGATATGTCCGAATATATGGAGCGCCACTCTGTTTCCAGATTAATCGGTGCCCCGCCCGGCTATGTGGGGTTCGATCAGGGGGGACTTTTGACCGATGCCATCGACCAGCATCCTCATTCGGTCCTGCTGCTTGATGAAATAGAGAAAGCCCATCCCGATCTTTACAATATTTTGTTGCAGGTGATGGATAACGGCGTGTTGACCGACCACCAGGGCAAGGAAGTGGATTTCCGGAACGTGGTCTTGATCATGACCACCAACGCTGGTGCAGCCGAGCTGGCAAAAACCGCGATCGGTTTTGGCCGTGTCACGCGGGATGGTGAAGATGCAGAGGCCATCAAGCGGGCCTTTTCACCGGAATTTAGAAACCGGCTTGATGCTATTATCGGCTTTGAATATTTGCCGCCCGAGATTGTGGCCAAAGTGGTGGAGAAATTCATTCTGGAACTGGAAATGCAACTGGGCGAGCGAAATGTCCACATCAGCTTTGATGATAAGGCCAAACGGTGGCTGGCAATCAAAGGTTATGACCGGCAGTTTGGTGCCAGACCGCTGGCGCGGGTCATTCAGGAATATATCAAAACACCGCTGGCGGATGAGCTGTTATTCGGAAGCTTGAAAAAGGGCGGCGAAGTGGTGGTTCACATCACAGATAAAAAACCCTCTTTTGAAATCACCGCGGCCGCCCCGGCCAAAAAGAGCAAAACCTCCAAATCAAAAACCGCCAAAACAGAGGTCTCCAAATCAAAGACCAAAAAGACTGAACAAGAAGTCCGCTAATCCTCCGATTTTTCCGTTTTATAGGGCGAGAGATCGCACAGGAATTCGCGCTCGTGCCGAATAAGATTTTTTTCCTCCTTAAGAAAACGCTCAATCGCCGATTTTAATGATGGCTCGGCAATATAATGGGCCGAAAGGGTTGGTACGGGTTCATAACCCCTGGCAATCTTGTGCTCTCCCTGCGCACCGGCCTCTACCGACTTGAGACTGTTATTGATGGCGTATTCTATGGCCTGATAATAAGCCAGTTCAAAATGCAAAAACCGGTGGTGCTCAATCGCTCCCCAATATCGGCCAAAAATTGTCTCTGGCCCGATAAAATTAAGCGCGCCGGCGATGAATTTACCGTCACGTTTGGCCAGTAGCAGGAGAATCTGATCGGCCATGCTTTCCCCGATCAATGAAAAAAAGTTGCGGGTCAGGTAAGGGGCGCCCCATTTCCGGTTTCCTGTCTCCAGATAGAAAGCATAGAAATGGTCCCAGTGCGTTTCGCGTAAATCGCTGCCGGTAAAATGTTCGATTTCAATACCCTCGCTCAAGGCATCACGCCGTTCGCGTTTAATCATCTTGCGTTTGCGGGATGTGAGGGCGTCCAGAAATTCATCAAAGGTTGCATAACCACGATTGATCCAGTGATATTGCAATCCGTGCCGAAGCAGGAAACCCCGCCCGGCAAAAGCGTTGGCGTCACGCTGGCTAATAAATGTGGCGTGCGCATTTGTGATTTGCCGGTTTTGGGCCAGGGTCTTTATGGCTTCGGCCATTTCCACCAGCGGTGGCGGTCCGCCCTTCGGGTTTGCCATCAAGCGGGGACCAGTGACGGGCGTGAAGGGAATGGAAGATTGCAGTTTGGGATAATAACGGCCACCGGCTTCCTCATAGGCGTGCGCCCAGCCCTGATCGAACACATATTCACCCATGGAATGGGATTTGGAATAAAGGGGAACAATGCCCCGGATCTTGCCATCAGAGCCCTTCAAGAGCAGATGCTGTGGTTGCCAGCCAGTGGT
>JACZYI010000002.1 GCA_022571175.1 Pseudomonadota bacterium | reverse complement strand
ACCGATACGTCTCGGTTACCTGAAACAGGTTCCGATATGGGCCCGGAATGCCTGTTTTAAAGGGGTGAAAGCACTGTTCGCGAGAGTCTAACGGTGCAAAGCGGCCAAATCGGTAGTGCAAAAGTGCAAGACAAACTGAGCCGTATCTGCATGAAGACAATCGAACCGCTGGGTGCACTCATATCTGCTGAATTAAGCCACTATTAGCCGCGGAGCCGAATGAAATTGTGCATTGTGTGTGCACGGCTATAAACGATTCTGCATTCGATTTGCACTGAACTTGGGAGCAGGGGGAGGACTATGGAGGTCTGGGAGAGTGTTCTGTCGTGTATTGAAAAGCGGGTTTCTCATCAGAACTTCGATATATGGTTCAAGCCCACCGTTCTTAAGAGAGAGGATCTCGGCAAGAAGAGACTCTTTGTTCAGGTTCCCAATAAACACTTCAAATATTGGCTCGCGGAGAACTATTCGGAAGTCATTCAAGCGTCCCTGGCTGAACTGAAACTCGAGGATTTCAGGGTCTCATTCGTGGCCGACGACGATTCAGGCAAACAGCGGGTGAATGACACTCGGTTGGCGGCGGCCCTGCAAGAACCCTGTCCGGATGCAGCACAGTGCCGCTTGAATGATAAGTACACCTTCAGTCGCTTTGTGGTGGGGTTTTGCAATAAGTTTGCCCACCTGGCTGCGGTGGCGGTGGCAGAACAACCCGCCAAGGCCTACAACCCCTTTTTTATTTATGGAGCCGTGGGATTAGGAAAAACTCACCTGATGCACGCTATTGCCAATGAGCTGCGCAGAAATTTTCCAGAACGCAAAGTCGTCTATCTTTCCGCCGAGCGGTTCATGTATCAGTTTATCACCGCCCTGCGTTACAAGGACACGGTTGCCTTTAAGAAACAATTCCGCTCAGTGGATCTTCTTATGATTGATGATGTGCAATTCATCGGCAACAAGAACACCACACAAGAAGAATTTTTCCACACTTTCAATGCCTTGGTGGACAATCGCAGACAGGTGGTTATTTCTGCGGACCGGTCTCCTACCGATTTAACCGGCATTGAAGAACGAATCATCTCTCGCCTGGGTTGGGGACTTGTGGCAGATATTTACCCCACCGATTATGAATTACGTCTTGGAATTTTACAGTCCAAATCGGAGTCCATTGAAGGGGTCACTGTGCCAGAAGATGTTCTGGAGTTTTTGGCCAAGCGCATCACCTCTAATGTGCGTGAACTTGAGGGAGCGCTCAACCGTGTGGTGGCCTATTCCACCTTGGCTGGTCGTCCTATTTCTCTGGATATGACTCAGGATATTCTTCAGGATTTGCTGAGAGCCAATGATAGAAAAGTGACGATTGATGAAATTCAGCGTCAGGTGGCGGATTATTATAATTTGAGGCTAGCGGAACTTTTATCTTCCCGGCGGGCACGCAATATTGCACGGCCCAGACAGGTTGCAATGTATCTTTCAAAACAAATGACAGCCCGGTCGTTACCGGAAATAGGACGGAAATTTGGTGGTCGGGACCACACTACAGTGATGCATGCAGTGCGAAAAGTGGATGATCTCCGTCGCACAGACAGCACTCTGGACGAGGATATTATTCGCTTGGCAAGATTGTTGGATGGATGATTACCAGACTTGCAAATTTACATCCAAAAACCATCAGATAACGACGGATTTTGGGCGATCAGAAACGATCGCCAGTTTGGTTTGTTTTGAAAAAATCTTCATGAATAAGTCTGTATTTTTCGCTATATTTTGCTATTGTGCGGATGGTGAATGCCATATGATGTAGGAACAAAGAAGGGAGAAGCGGAATCGGGTTTGCTTTCCTGATTGTCTTGCCTCTAAACACTGAAAATTGCAGGGAAAAGATTGGTCCTATGAAGTTAAAGATCGAACGCAGTAAGCTACTGAAAGCGCTGGGGCATGTGCAGAGTGTTGTGGAGCGAAGGAATACAATTCCAATTCTCTCGAATGTCCAGATTGAAGCGGAAAATGGTGGGCTGGCTCTTACGGCAACCGACCTTGACCTTTCCATCGTTGAGCGGACCGAGGCAGATATTCAGGAACCTGGAGCAACCACCGTACCCGCCCACACTCTTTTTGAGATTGTTCGAAAGCTCCCTGAAGGCTCGGAAATCGAAATAGCACAGCATTCTGATCAGCGCATGGAACTCAAATCCGGACGCTCGGAGTTTACTTTGGCCTGCCTTCCCAAAGAAGATTTTCCGGTCATGTCGGAAGATGATTTACCACATAATTTTGATATTGCTGCGGAGCAGCTCCGGCGGTTGATGGACAAAACAAAGTTTGCCATTTCTACAGAAGAAACCCGCTATTATCTGAATGGCATTTATCTTCATGTAACCAGCGAGGATCCGAAGCTTCGGGCTGTGGCGACCGATGGACATCGTCTGGCGCGTGTGGAGTTTCCGGTGCCAGAGGGCGCTGCAGGCATGCCCGGAGTAATAATCCCCCGCAAGGCGGTCTCCGAATTAAGAAAGCTGATCGATGAGGTGGAGGGGGATGTCTCGGTTGCCTTATCCGACACCAAGATCCGTTTTTCTTTTGAGGGTGCGGTTTTAACCTCAAAACTTATTGACGGCACATTTCCGGATTATTCGCGGGTAATTCCAACTGGAAATGACAAGAATCTGGACGTGGATTGTCACAGTTTTGCTGAGGCAGTTGACCGTGTCTCCACCATTTCGTCCGATCGCACACGATCAGTGAAGCTTACCCTCGATTCCGACAAGTTAATTTTGTCAGTCAACAGTCCTGAAAATGGTACGGCCACGGAAGAATTGACGGTGGAGTACAGTAGTGATGCCATGGAAATCGGGTTCAATGCGCGTTATTTGCTCGATATTTTGACGCAGATCGAAGGGGATTCTGTTAAGGCAGAACTAGCAGATCCGGCGTCTCCCACCATTATTCGCGACACTGCTGATGACTCTGCCCTCTATGTCTTAATGCCCATGAGAGTTTGAGGGCGCATCATTAAAAGATACATTTTTTTTAGCGCACCAGACACGGCATGAACTGCAAGAAGAACGACCAGGAGAGGCAATGACCCAGGCGACTCCGCTTTCAAGCCTCCCTTCAAGGGATGTGGGCCTTTCCATCACTGAGCTTGATCTTTCCAATTTCCGCAATTATCAGGACATTCGCCTTACCCTCCCGGTGCAGGGTAGTCACATAAATATATTGGTGGGCGAAAATGGTGCGGGAAAAACCAATCTTCTTGAAGCCCTATCCTATCTTGTTCCTGGCAGGGGATTGAGAGGTGCCCGATTGCCGGATGTAACACTGCGGACTGCAAATATTCCTTGGGCGGTAGCAGCAAAAATCCAGGGGCGAGAAGGTGTGATGAAACTGGGAACCGGCATTTTGGCTAATTCTCAAGTAGGTCCGGTTTTGAATTCCAAACATTTTGATAAAGATGATTTTGAAGAGAATGAGTCCGAAAATTCAGGTTTTCGCCGCATTGTCCACATTGATGGCAAAGTTGCCAGTGGGCCGGCTTCTCTTTTTCCGTATTTACTCATGAGTTCACTCACACCAAAAATGGATCGCATTTTTTCTGAAGGTGCTACCGTTCGTCGAAGGTTCGTGGACCGCATGACATCCAGACTGCAAAAAGGGCACACTCAGCACGTTTCACGCTATGAGCGCCTGCTCAGAGAGCGCATGGAACTGTTGAGCCGGGGAGGAAGGGCAGTCGATGGTGACTGGCTGGATGCACTTGAACGACGGTTGGCGGAGCATGCGGTGGCAATTTCTGCGGCGCGGCTGGAACTGGTAACAGAATTAGCGGATCATATCGTTGCCACTGCCGAGTCGCCATTTCCAAAGTCAGTCATTCGGTTGGATGGCATTCTGGAAACTATGCTGGAAAAAACCAGTGCATTAGAAACTGAGGAATATTTTCTGGCCCTGCTCAAGGATAGTCGCGAAGATGATAGAAGGGCCGGGAGGACAAAATCCGGGCCTCACAAGACGGATTTTTTGGTGATTCACAAAAATAAGGATATGCCGGCGGAAAATTGTTCAACGGGGGAACAAAAAGCGCTGATTGCTGGTTTGGTATTCACAGAAGCCTTGATGATCGCGCAAGTTTCTGGTGCTGCACCTATTCTTCTCCTGGATGAAATTGCAGCTCATTTGGACGCGGCGCTGAGACAAGCATTTTTTGAACAACTGATGGATTATCCAAGTCAGGTTTGGATGACCGGCACTGACAGATCTTTATTTGCCCCGCTTGAGGACCACGCCAACTATTTTAAAGTTGCTGAGGGCGAAATTCAGCAGCTTTCATAATGAAAATAACTATAAAGCTTGAGAATTACAGGAAAATACCATGAGTGCAAAAAAAGAAAAATCAGCCAAAAAGACCACTAAATCTGCCAAGGCCCAAAAACCTGTGGCGGCTAAAAAATCTGCCAAGACTGCCAAGCCGGCAAAGGAAAAGAAAGCCCAGGAAAAATCAGAAGAATATGGTGCCGAATCGATCAAGGTGTTGAAAGGACTCGATGCGGTTCGGAAACGCCCCGGTATGTATATTGGTGACACGGATGACGGCTCCGGGCTTCACCATATGGTATTCGAGGTGACAGACAATGCTATTGACGAGGCATTGGCCGGGCATTGCGATGCCATAATCGTCACACTAAACCCTGATGGCAGCATTTCAGTGGAGGATAATGGGCGCGGAATACCAACCGATATTCACAAGGAAGAAGGTGTTTCTGCGGCCGAGGTCATTATGACCCAACTGCATGCAGGTGGGAAATTCGACCAAAATTCATACAAGGTATCTGGCGGGTTGCATGGCGTGGGTGTTTCTGTGGTGAACGCATTGTCCGAGTGGCTGGAAATGACTATTTGGCGTAATGGTGAGGCCCATTATATGCGTTTCAAGGATGGTGAGCCGGTTGCTCCCTTGAAAGTGAAAGGAAAGGCCAAGGAAAAAGACAAGACGGGAACACTTATTACATTCCTGCCATCAAACAAAACTTTTGGCCAAACAGAATTTGAATTTGATCAATTGGTCCATCGCTTCCGCGAACTTGCTTTTTTGAACTCTGGCATAAGAATTTTTCTTCGGGATGAGCGCCATGTGGAAACAAAGGAAGTCAAATTCTATTACAACGGGGGCATAACCGCCTTCGTCAAATTTCTGGATCGCAATAAAACGTCTGTTACCGTTGATCCAATTACTATTGCGGGCGAGCGGGAAAAAATTGTGGTGGACTTGTCCCTTCAGTGGAACGACAGCTATCACGAAAATGTCCTCTGTTTTACCAATAACATCCCACAACGGGACGGAGGTACGCATCTGGCGGCTTTTCGCGCAGCGCTAACCAGAACGATCAACAATTACGTTGCCTCAAGTGGTTTGGGCAAAAAGATGAAAATCAATATCAGCGGTGAGGACTCTCGAGAAGGATTGACGGCTGTTCTGTCGGTAAAAGCGCCCGACCCGAAATTCTCCAGCCAAACCAAAGACAAGCTGGTGTCTTCAGAAATACGACCGGCGGTAGAGGGGTTGGTGAGTGAAAAACTGGGGAACTGGTTTGAAGAACATCCTGCTGAAGCCAGGGAAATCGTTCAAAAAATAGTCTATGCCGCCGAAGCCAGGGACGCGGCGCGCAAAGCGCGGGAATTAACCAGACGCAAGGGTGCGCTTGATATTTCGAGCTTGCCAGGCAAACTTTCAGATTGTCAGGAGCGGGATCCTGCTTTATCGGAAATTTTTATCGTCGAGGGCGATTCTGCTGGTGGCTCTGCCAAGCAAGGGCGCAACAGAGCCAATCAGGCCATTTTGCCGCTGAGAGGAAAAATCTTGAATGTTGAGCGTGCTCGCTTTGATCGAATGCTCACCTCTACCGAAATTGGCACCTTGATTACGGCTCTTGGGACAGGCATTGGGCGGGATGATTTCGACGTGGGTAATTTAAGGTATCACAAGGTCATTATCATGACCGACGCCGATGTGGATGGTGCCCATATCAGAACTCTTCTTTTGACCTTCTTTTATCGCCAAATGCCTGCACTGATTGAGGCGGGTCATCTGTTTGTGGCGCAGCCACCACTTTATAAGGTCGCCAAAGGCAGATCAGAAGTCTATTTGAAGGACGATCCGGCACTAGATGCCCATCTTATCGAAAGCGGAATTGATGATGCATTGTTTGTTGATGCTTCCGGCGCTCACCGCACAGGGCAAGATTTGAAGGAACTGGTTGGCCAAACTCAGCAGATCAAGAGGCTGCTGGCAGCGTTACCTACACGTTATCACCTGAAAATTGTCGAACAGCTGGCTCTTCAGGGCGGACTGGATGTCAAAGCGCTTGATAACAGCCAAAAAGCATCAGCAGTTGCGCGGAAGGTTGCAGATTTTCTGAATAAATATGCCAAGCTGGAGGAAGAAACGGGTTGGGAGGTAACGGTCAAGGGAGATGAAGGGTATATTTTCACACAGACCATTCGTGGAGTGTCTGATCGCTATGTTTTTGACAAAAAGCTGCTCAGGAGCGCTGAGGCCAGAAAGCTGGCTAAAATCGCAGGCAAGCTTTCCAAAATCTTTGCGACTCCTTCGAAACTGACGCGGGGAGATGTAACAAGTAAAATAATCTCACCCGTCGAGTTGATTGACAAAATTTTACAGTTCGGGCGAAAAGGCCTTTCTATTCAGCGTTACAAGGGCCTTGGGGAAATGAACCCGGGCCAATTATGGGAAACAACGCTTGACCCCGACGCCCGCTTGTTGCTCCAGGTTCGGGTGGCTCAGGCGGATACTGCTGACGAAATTTTCTCGAAACTCATGGGTGATGTAGTGGAAAAGCGCCGCGAATTTATTCAGGAGAATGCCCTTAAAGTTGCCAATTTGGATGTTTAAATGTTGAAATACGAGCCGGCAGATGGCTTCTGAACACTGAATTGGAGGGGAGTTTCAACTCCCGAAAGCATGGTCGACGATCAAATTCAAAAAAAAGAGCCCGAAACAGAAAGCCAGAATCAAGCGTCCGGTCGTGGTCCGGTTGCACGATTTTTCTATTGGTCGATGGTCGGATCCGTGTGGATGATCATCGGCCTTTTGGTCTTCGCAGTTTTTCTGGTGCGTGATTTACCGGACCTTGGCACTCTTCCCCCTCCAGGCCAGCAGGATCGTGTGGAAATCAGGGCGGAAAATGGCGCCTTACTCGCAAGCTACGGAGCCCTCTATGGCCAATGGCTCGAATATGATGAAATCCCGCCAATCATGATCAAAGCTATTGTTTCTATTGAAGATCGGCGTTTTTTTCGCCATGGAGGCATAGATATTTGGGGTATTGCGCGAGCAGTCGTTATCAATCTGAGGTCAGGATCGGTTCGCCAGGGGGCAAGCACCTTAACCCAGCAACTGGCAAAAAACTTATTCCTGTCACGGGAGAGAACACTGAAGAGAAAACTTCAGGAATTCCTCCTGTCCCTGTGGCTTGAAGAGACATTTGATAAAGAGACTATTCTCGCGATCTATCTGAACCGCGTCTATTTTGGGTCGGGTACCTATGGAATTGATGCTGCTTCGCTTAAATATTTTGGCCACTCGGCCCGAACCCTAAATTTGGCGGAAGCGGCGTTGCTGGCAGGTCTGGTCAAAGCACCTACACGTTACGCCCCCACCAGAAACATTGATCTCGCTCATCAAAGAGCGGCGGTGGTTCTGGGTGCCATGCGGGAAAATGGTGATATTACTATGGAAGCAAGAGAAAGAGCTGTGGCCCAACCCGCGCGGCTCTCATCCAAATATCTGGGTGGGGATATTCGATATTATACTGACTGGGTCATGGCCAGATTAGACAAGTTCGTGAAACGCGGCCACCAGCCACTGATTGTTTTTACATCGCTTGACCTGAATGCACAGATGGCGGCCGAAACATCCATAGAACGATCATTTCTAGCTGGACCGGAAGACGTAAAATCGGGACAGGTAGCTCTCGTTTCGATGGCTTCAGACGGTGCACTAAAGGCTATGGTTGGAGGTCGTTCATATGCTGAGAGTCAATTTAATAGGGCGACCAGTGCGCTTCGACAGCCTGGTTCAGCGTTCAAAACATTTGTTTATTTGGCGGCGATGGAGAATGGTCACCGCCCGGATGATTTTCTGGTTGATGAACCGATCACGGTAGATGGCTGGACTCCGCAGAATTTTTCCGGTCGATATTTGGGCAGGAAGTCTCTGAGAGATGGTTTTGCTCTCTCCCTGAATACCATGGCGGTACAGCTTTCCGAACTGATCGGTCGGGAAAAAGTAAAAGACATTGCCATACGCCTGGGGATCACAAGCAACATCAGAGCCCATCCCAGCCTGGCTCTCGGGACATCGGAAGTAACACCAATTGAGATGGCAACGGCCTATGCTGTCATTGCTAACGGCGGATATGTTGTAGAGCCTTACGCCATTTTGGAGATTCGATCAGGTGAAGGCGATCTTCTTTTCCGGCGCCAACCTGCAGAAAATGTAAGAATATTGAGCGAGGTCGTTGTCTTGCGAATGTTGGATATTATGGAAGCGGTTTTTGATTATGGTACTGGACGTCGTGCTAAAATCGATCGACCTTCTGCGGGCAAGACCGGCACAAGCCAGGATTACCGCGATGCCTGGTTCATTGGTTTTACCAGCGATTTGGTGACGAGTGTCTGGGTTGGCAACGACGATGGAAGTCCGACCGCCCGTATAACCGGCGGCGGTCTGCCAGCGGATATATGGTCCGATTACATGCTTGAAGCTCATGTGGGAAAGCCAGTGCGCAATTTGATTATTGGCGATTTGGCTGTCCGCCCCTGATTGCGAGTGTCCCGCCTTCGTAAATGTTGCTCTAGGGCTGCTCGGGCCAAAGGTGATCTTCCGGGTCGCTGGTTTCATCTTCTGATATAACCCGTCCTTTCACAGATATCCCGATTTGGTGCACCCTTTCGCGATCGCCACATACCAGGTAATGCCAATCTGGTAGCGGTGCCCCGCTATCCAGCAATTTATAGGCACAACTATCAGGGAGCCATTGGTAAGAGCGGACATTTTTTGGACTGAGAGCAATACAGTCAGGAATGATTTTTTTCCGCTCGCGATAATTCCGGCAGCGGATAGTGTCGAGATGAAGAAGACGACATGCAACCGAGGTCAGACGTACTTGCCCGGTATTGATGTCTTCAAGCTTATGAAGGCAACAGAGCCCACAACCATCACAAAGCGATTCCCACTCCTGATGTGACATTTCGCTAAATGATTTTGATTTCCAAAAAGGGATTGCTGTCATTTCAGACCTTATTCTAACAGTGTCTGTATGCGCCGGGCCATATCCTCAGGTGAATCGAAGGATGTAAAGTGAGCCAGATATTCTCCCTCAGTCCCCATAAAATAAACGATCGAGCTGTGATCCATAAGATAATCGAGATCATCACTCGCTCTCCGGTAATAGACTTTATAGTTGGTTGCGACCTCAACAATCTGCTCACCGCTGCCTGTAAGACCTATTAGCAGAGGATGAAACAAAGGCACATATTTACTCAGAATTTCTGGTGAATCACGTTCAGGATCAATGGAGATGAAGAGAGGCTGAATGCGCTCCATATCAAACCTTGCTTCATCCAGAATGTCTAGCACCAGCGCCATTCGTTGCAGTTCCAGAGGGCAAACATCGGGGCAAAAAGAGTAGCCAAAAAATATCAGCATATGACGGCCCCGGAAATCGGCATCAGTTACGGAGGCTCCATAATGAGAGATCAGATCGAAGGGACCCCCGATGGTCGCTTGCCCGGTTGTGATAACCTGACCACTGACAATTCCGTCCGAAGAATCGCGCTTTGATACTTCAAGAAAAAGTACCATGATTGCAATAAATGCTAATCCGAGTAGCGAACCCATTATTATTTGGAATTTGAATCTACCCACGGTTTGCTCCTAAACGCCGAATCCGAAAGGCGAGGGTTTGCCAATTGGCGGCATCCACTTTATAAGGTGGTTCGTGCGTGAAAGTCGATCAAAAGCGAAACCACGATTTGTCTCCAACCAGGAAAAGAGTCCAAAACTAATTATGAAATCAGGAATGCGAAGATTAGGACGACGGGGCGGAGTGTTTTTTTCTGCTCTGGTTCTTGCATTGGTTTTGGTTGCTCCTGGCCAAGCCCAATTCTCTGATACATGGGAGTTTTTCAACGCCGTAGAGGATGTTGATTACCTGGAAATGAGAACCCGGCTCACCCGTGGTGCAAACATCAACAGCCACAATGAAGATGGGTTGTCGGCAGTTATCATCGCTTCTGACATGTCTAATTCTGAGTTGCTTCAATTTTTGCTCGACCATGGGGCGAATATAAACGGTGTCGAGGAGAGCAGAAACGAAACTGCTCTGATGCGGCGCACGGAGGTGGGTGATGTTGCTTTTCTGCGGGTATTAATTGGATTGGGGGCAGATGTAAATTTGCAGGACCGTGGCGGTCAAACTGCTTTAATGAAAGCTGCTCGCTATAGAAATGCACGGGCGGCTCAATTGCTTATCGAATCTAATGCCAATCTTGATACCAGTGATTACACCGGGCAAACTGCATTGGACCATGCACGGCAGGCCCGTGCTCGACAGGTAGAAAAGGCACTGATAAAGGCTGGTGCTCGCTGAAGCGGCCTATAACGTTTCTGCATAATCGCCCTGAAAAAGAGAAATCCCTATTCTTTGACCAAAACGAAAGGCATTCTTACTTTGGCACGCAACCAGAATTATCCGGTGCCGCCCGGCAGTTGCAACGGCGTTTTTCAGCTCAAAAAGCTCTGTTTCATTGGCAGAGCGGTCGAATCGGTAAGAATATCTGAGTTTTTCAAAATCAGCGGAAATTCTTTTCCGATCCATCATGCAGAATGTTTGTGGATCCAGATCCCCAATACATAATCGATAACCCAAATCACGAATTTTTGATCTTGCCAGCAAATATTTATCGAAATCACCCAAAATATCTATGAAAGAATATTCCAGAATTATCCGCTTGGCACCTGCCCCTCCATGTTGGTTGTGAAATCGGTCAAAAGCAGGATCAATGGTGGAATGTACCGTTGTTCTGATACAGTGCGGTGAAACGTCCAGATCCATTTCGTTGGATACATGGGTGAGTGTGCGGTGATCAGTCAATCGACGCAATAATCTCAGGAGCTGAAGATCGCTTGCGAGATTACATTGCGGCAGAATAGAATTCTGAATTGCCATAATCGGAACCGAAAGTTCCGAAAAAACAACTTTTGAATGATCTCCGGCTATCAGCTTTACCGCTTGTTTTTTCAACAGACTGGCCAAATCAATAGTCCGCAGAGATTGCTCAATTTTTGCCAGATCAGCCGACGAAAACTGCCTCATCTCGACCGGTTCACGTTCCTCAATTTTTATTTCAACGAATCGTATTTTTGGATTTGCCTTCAGCCGTCGCGAGCCTGTTTCTTCCTGCGCGAATCTCTTGCTGTCTTGACCATTGTTGGCTCCCGCATATGGCCTCTGGCCGTCTGTTTCTGGTGCCGCTAGGTCGAGGCTTATCACCGGTCTGATTTTTTGCTGACCTCCAGTTGGGAGATTCTCGCGGGCAGAAAATTCTTGGGTCAGACGGTCATAAACATCTGTCTGGCCTCTAAATCGACGCTGAGCAAAATTGTAAAATTCATCATAATCCTGTTCCAGATCAAACCACTGGCAAAATAGATCATCGCGTTCTGTTTGCTCCAGGAATTTAAGATTATGGTCGTCACGAAACATAACGCGAATTCTCAATACTGCTTCATCTAAATCTGCCAAGCGTGCTTTATGCAAGGCACAAACAATGTCGCCATTGGAAAGATTGAAAAGCTCGCCTTCGAATTGACGTCGGATGGGTATAAAGGTTTCAGCGGCTGCGCGTCGATGGTGGGGTTTGGAAAACATTCGACTGAGCAGGGACAGGCGAACCAGAACGGCGCGACGATTTTTTCGATGTCGATTCAGACTCTTGGCGTAATCTCGCAGAAACTCTTCCGGCGAGGCTTTGTTTTGCCCTTTCTGTAACCGCCCAGTGCGGTCCATTTTTCAATCCTGCATTTAGTTCCTCTGCATTATTGAGCCATGGGCAATTACTTTTTAGTTAAGTTTGCATGAAATTAAGGTTGTCTGGCAGGCTCGAATTACTGTTTCCCATGATTTAGGCTCTTGTTTCCCGCAATTGAAACAGGCGTTCGCCTGCTCGATGTGCGAAGCGGATCATCTGAGATCGTCTTCGCGAGGCGTGAAGGAGACGCTTCGCAGGCTGTCTAACGATTTCGCCTCCAAATCGGTCCGCAATTATGATTCCACATTTACCAGGTTGGCTTTCTAGGCGCTCGAGCAATTCGAGTGGAAAAGAGGCCGAAACACAAAAATAGAACTGGTCACAATATTCCAGATATTTATGCCATTTTTGGTCGCAGCGAAAATCGGCGGCAGATGATTTAACTTCCACAAAGGAAAACTGTCCTTTGGCATCCAGTGCGGCCAAATCGATTCGATAGCCAGACCTCAGACGAAATTCGACCATTGTTGCATAACCGAGGCTAAACATGAGCCTTTCGGCGCCACGGGTCAGGTCTATGGCCGACAGCCTTTGTGATCCCTTGCGCACACAAGTATTTGCCACGGATGAACCTCGCAGATTATGGCATGGATATTGAGAAAAACAGAACAAAAAGGGAACGTCAATGATTTTGTGAAATATCTTCTTTGGCCAGTTTATTCAGTCTCGCAACCAGAGCTTTTCCATCATCTCCGCCGTCACCGGTTATGCGCTTATCAAGAATAACTTTCATGGCCTTCAGGTGGGCTCCAACAACCGAGGCCGTAGCATTTCGCTCCTCAAGCTTACGTAAATATTCACACAAACTGTTTCCAGAAGCTGTCATTAAGTCAAAGCCAAAACTGCTGCCCATACCTTTGAGATTATGCGCGATGGCATAAATTTCCTTATTGAAGCCCTCCGCGCCTTCCTCACTTTTTAGACGGGCCAAAAGTTCGTCAAGCTCCACTAGCGCCTTGGATGTCCAGTCCAGATAATAAGTCAAAAGATCGTCGTTATCGGTCATAACCATTCCACAAATTATCATATGCCCATGCGTTTTGGAAAATAACGAAACCCTGCAAATGGAGCGTATCACGAAAGATTAGAATTGGGGAAGGCGGACCGTGAGTATCAAGAAGAAATTGATTAACGGTAAAATTGGTGCTGACCAAAGGTAGCGGTGTGCTGAAGTTGGTCATTCCAGCCAGGATCCACATAGGTGGCGTGATAATGGGTGGCGGAACCAGTGATATCTGTCCAAAGACCCAGTTTAGCTACCTGGCTGACCCGTATGGCTAGGTCCCAAGCCCGTACTTCCCTGGGGCGGTCCGAACGGCCATCACAGGCAAAAGAAAACTGGCAGCGATGACGCAAACGCTCATTCTGAAAAACAACGCCGCAAATTGATGATGGATAACGGCGATTCTTGACACGATTAAGCACTACTTGGGCAACTGCCAACTGGCCTTCAATGGATTCTCCCCGGGCTTCAAAATATACTGCCTGCGCCAGACAATGGTCCTCTGATGACAGGGTATTCTCGGGCGAAGAGATGCCGTCCCAGACAACCTTATTCAGCCCGTATATGTTTGAACTTAATGCGGGGTTTTCTACCTTATCTGCCCCTTCCCGAACGAAAGAAGACAGCTCCGGTGACAAGGAAGATGCCACTTTCTGATCAGGTAACATCCAGGGCAACAGGAGGGCGTATAGAACCAGCAGGGGAATAAGTCTTGTCATATATTTTTTCCGCTTTCGCTGTCTGAGGCCTTAAATGGGTATCAATACATATTTATCAACATTCACCACGCAGAGCGGGCAAGAATACCAATGCGATAATCGAATTTACGATCACAAAAATGTCTCAGTGAAGACAAAATATGGCAATCAGGAGGCAAAATTTCCCGGAAAAAGTATAAGTTGTTTTATTCACACCGGTTTCAGGCTTGCAGCGTGCGGGATGCAGCCGGTATAAGATGGGTTCCAAACCTGTTTTTTTGAACCAGAACACATAAGGGATTATGGTTGTGACACCACAGGAAATTGCAAAATTACAGATTTATTTGAGGGAAAAATTTTCAAATAATTCATTTCGGGTAAAAATTCGCCCTGATACGGACGATTCCATTGAAGTTTTGCTCGGGGAGGAATTTATTGGCGTCATATACAAGGACGAGGATGAAGGTGAGCTGTCCTATGCTTTTCACATGACCATTCTCGAAGAGGACCTGCCCGAGCTGTAAAAGAGGGTCCGACCCTAGGCTTCAATGAACAAATGCCAGGCGAAAAGAACCCAAATCAGCCACAGCACACTGGTTGAGACCAGATAGACATAAAATCGTTGAATCACCCTATTGGTGGTGATGTGGATGATGCTGTGTATTCCGCGCAGAACAACAAACAGCCCGAGCAGGGTGATAAATATGAGGCTTACAAATTCTGTCACATATATAGAAATTGTTGCCACATAAAACAGCACCGGAATTTCAAACAGGTTGGAAAAATTATGGGCAGGCCCCGAAACATCAGCAAGCAATCCCCGGGCAGTATCGGTATTGGCCAAGGCCTGAGGGCGAATGCGTTTGCGCCTCATCTCGCCAATTCTGGTTCGGTACATCACCATCCAAATGATTGCGGTCAGGAGGACTTGAGCCAGAAGTGGGATAAAAATCAGTTCATTTTTCATAAGACGCCAAATGTTTTTTTAGGGAAAAAACTGATGAGATTGGCGCGCCCGAAGAGATTCGAACTCCCGACCCCCAGATTCGTAGTCTGGTGCTCTATCCAGCTGAGCTACGGGCGCATCCGGTTGCGGACCCTAGACAGATTGACCCGTTGATTCAAGGTGAACTTTAAGCAAACGGTGTTGTAAATGGCCGAAGGGTTGGTTTCACTTGTGGGGGCAAGGGTGAAGCATTAGCATTTCATAACCACACCAAACAAAACACCAAGGTGAAATCTGGTATGATTGCGCGATTTTTCCATATGGCCTTAACGATAATATTGTTATCTGGATGTGCGGGATACAGCAGTCAGGACTGGCCGGATCTTTCCGAAGGGTTTGAGGGTGCATACACAGAGCGTGGAACCACCTATGAGCAACCAGATCACATATCCGATTTAGATCCCGCATCAGATGTTCCGGACACTCTTGCAATTCCGGATACTCTTGCAATTAATGTGCTGCAAGAAGACTTTTTTGACCTTCAGGCAAGAATTTCAGCCCAGCGCGAGGCTTATGAACGCGCAAGCAGGCAAGCCCGGGTTGAGGCGGAATCGGACAACGAAAACATCAACTGGCTTTCAGCCCAGCTGGAACTCACACGTCTCAGCCAACTGGCAGAAGAATTACTCGTACTTTCTGATCAGGCAGGGTCTCTGATCGGCTCCGCCGCTGGTACTTTGCTCATGGCCGAGATATCAGAATTCAGAAACTCCCTGGATCAGTTTATCGTCGCTGAGAGAAGCCAGTTGGCTGGTCTGACTTAAGCGGGCGCGGCACGTTCATTTCTTAATGGCGCACAGGAAAATCCTTCTGAAGGGAAAGGCGACTTGTCCCTCTGCCATCGGCGGATAGTCTCTGACAATTAGGCCAGTGTATTCACCCAAAAAGACCTTCTGATCCTCGGGCCCCAACAATGCCAATATTTGCCCCAGGCTCGTTCCTTTCATCCATTCAACAATATCCTGGGCCTCCTCAAAATAATGAAGGTAGCGCGTTTCCCAAACTCGTACCGAAGCCGAACAATCCTTGCACCACCGATAATAGTCCTGTGAGTCATGCCGGGAGGGTTGGAAGATATTTTGTTCCAGAACTTTTTGCCATCGTTCGCTCCGCGCCAGAGTGTATAAGTTATGATGCGATGGCTCGCCCCAGTTATCAGGAATTTGTACAGCAAGCACACCGCCTGGGTTCA
This sequence comes from Pseudomonadota bacterium, assembly GCA_022571175.1. Classification (GTDB taxonomy): domain Bacteria; phylum Pseudomonadota; class Alphaproteobacteria; order Sphingomonadales; family SMXR01; genus JACZYI01. Next base: position 8,078 of record JACZYI010000002.1, on the reverse strand, counting down.
AGAATGATAGACAACGGTCAATGGCGGCTTTCTGATCGGGCAGCCAATGAAATGCAGCATTGGAGAAGATCAGATCCAGCTTTTCATCGGGCAACCAATCCTCGATTCTGCATTGCACATAATGATCAGCATATGCTTGGGAGCGTGCAACCTGAAGCATTTGGGCATCATGGTCCAGCGCTATAATTCGGGCCTCGGGTGAGCGATCTCGAATATAGGGCAAAATAACGCCAGTACCGCAGCCCAAGTCGGCCACCAAACCAATCCGCATAATCGGGACTGATTGAAGAAGGTCTAATGCCGGAGCGAGACGTTCCCGTTCGAAGCGGGAATATTGTTCAGGATTCCATAACATTCTTGAGTTGTCCGCAATTCATGTATGGTTAGTTTTTGCCCGTAGACTCATTCGGCAGGCAAACGCAGAAACAGGTTCCGTTGGCATCGCTTTTTTCCAGAGAAACCTCACCGCCATGTGCATCCACCAATTCTTTCACGATTGCCAAGCCCAAACCTGATCCTCCTCCGGGACCACCAACAAAAGGCATAAAAAGCTTTTCCCGAACATTATCCGGTACACCAGGACCAGTGTCTTCAAACCGGATTAACATGGTGTCATTGGGCTGGGGTTCAGCCGAGATGGTAAGCGTCCCTCCCTCTGCCATAGCCCGTACAGCGTTTCGTCCCAAGTTCACCATAATCCTGAATAAATGATCCGGGTCGGCAAAAACCGGGGTATTTTTACCCACATTGTTGTTCCATTGCACTTCATTCTGGTCATCGAGCCCGAGAGATAATGCCACTTCTTCCATCAATTCTCTTAGATTGATGTTTGATTTTTGCGGCGTCCTTTCTTCTGCCTTGCCGTATTTCAGGGTATTTTCGCAGAGCGAAATGGCACGATCAATTGAACCCAAGAGGCGAGGTAAAAGAGCCTTTACCGTAGGGTCGGTACTCGCAGTCAGACGATCGGAGGATAATTGTGCGGTGGCCAGAATATTTCTCAGATCATGGTTGATCTTGCTTATGGCTGTTCCCAGGTTTGCCAGATGGGTTTTTTCCTTGAGCGAAGTATGAAGTGAGCTCTGTAGTTTAGACAATTCCTGCTCGACCACGCCGAGCTCATCCCCCCTTTCAGAGGGCTCCAGGGTTCGGGTCGAATCCTCAGGCTTTCTTCTGAATGCAGCCATGCTTTCGGTCACTCTATTGAGGGGAGCAATCAGTAAGTAGCTGATGCTAAAATAAATGAGAAAGCCGGTAAAAAGAGCAATGATGAGTGAAGACCCTAGAAACTGCCAACTATAGGTGATCATGCGGTCATAAAGAGGCTTTTCCGACATCACAATCTGTACGCTTTGAAAGCGTGGGTTTGAGGACGGTCCGGCGATTTGAACAAAGCCCTCTCCACCCCGATAAAGGGTTTCAAAGGCTTTTTTCACAAGGTCCAGGCCCCCCATTTCTGCTTGTACGAGTCGATCCGCTAATTTAGATGGCATGTTCTGACGCAAAATCAGTTGTCGGGAATCGCCTCTGATGATGATAACCGCTCTGATTTCAGCAGCATTTAATAGTTCATTTTGAAGTGCGGGGCTCACCATATTATCAGGAGCTTCTTCCAGCGAAAGCGCGGCAATTTGTGCGGCAATCAGGCGTTGTTCAATGTATGAATTACGAAATTGCGCGATTGATGGCACATAGACCAGCACTTCAATCACCATGATAAAGATGACCGTGAGCAATAACAGACGAGCGCGAAGTCCGCCCCTCAAGCCGACTGTTAAATCCTTAACCAATACAATCACCCTCGCTTAAATACTCCAGCACCAAATTCTTTGCCATAGCCTGGGTCTTTAGTATCGTGGCCGCATTCTAAGTATTTTCATGCCCTTTGCCGACATTAATTTGCATCATCCTTTCCTGGGGCATTATTGTCTCTTGGACCGCTCTGAATTGAGGCTTGAAATACACTCGGCAACGGTTGACTTAAGGTGCTGGCACCGTTATACACCGCGCGTCCAGAGGGGAGTTAAGCCCGCTCTTTTATTTACGATGGAGAAGTACTCGTGAAACGAACATTCCAACCTAGCATCAAGGTCCGCAAGCGACGTCATGGTTTTCGTGCGCGTATGGCTACGGTTGGCGGTCGTCGTATCATAAAGGCACGCCGTGCAAAGGGGCGCAAGCTGCTGTCTGCTTGAGTGGTCCAGAGGCTAATCGTCAAAAACACACGGGCTTGTTGGGCAAACCACGTCGAAATCATGACCATCAAATTCCGCACGGTTGGCAAATTCGGCACAGGTGGCAATGAACCACGGTGAAGTTTTAATGGACGCAAAAATCGATAATCTCAAAAAACGTAGTTCTTATAAGGCCGTGGCAGCCCATGGGGTTTGCTATGTCTCGACGGCTTTTATTTTGCAGGTTGGCAAAAAAATGAAAGACGCACCGGACATGATTCGTTTTGGTTTTACAACCAGTCGCAAGGTTGGGGGGGCCGTTGAGCGCAACCGGGTACGTCGGCAGCTAAAAGAACTGGCAAGGCAGGTCATTGCACCCCATATTGAGCGCGGCAGAGACTATGTGCTTGTGGGACGCCGCCGCGCCCTCAAAACACCATTCCAAGCCATGGTTTTGGAAGCTCAAAAAGCCATGCGAAAATTAAAAGTGGAGCTCTAGGTGTGACGTTAGTGGCAAAAATATTAACCAGCCTGATCAGAGGCTACCGATATTTGCTGTCGCCATTTTTGGCTCCATCCTGCCGATATCAGCCCACCTGCAGCAAATATGCTTTAGACGCCCTGAACGAGCATGGAGCCATAAAAGGGTGCTACCTCGCGATCAGACGAGTATTTCGCTGTCATCCGTGGGGCGGCTCTGGATATGACCCGGTGCCGGTGCTGCGAAAAGGCGAAAAAAAGAAAGCTGTAATCACTAAGGAAATCTGTAATCACTAACGTATTTTGTGGAACTGAATTTATGTCGGATCAGAAAAATCTCATCTTAGCGGTCGTTTTTTCACTGTTGGTTCTGTTCATTTATCAAAAGGTCTTTGTGGAGCCTCAATTGGCCGAGCAGAGAGCGGTTGAATTCCAGTCATTGGCCGACGATAGCGGACAAGGGTTTTTCGTCGAAGACAGTGCGGTTGAAGGTCCTGGAGCAATCCCTGAAACCACCACTACTTCTACTCCGGAGCCCTCGCCCCGAATAGAAATCGCGACCATGAGACTATCGGGTTCATTGGCGTTGAGAGGGGCCCGCTTTGATGATTTGATATTGAATGATTATGTGGAAACATTGGATGACGATTCGCCGAATATCCGAATCTTGAAGCCCGGTGAGAATAATGGGGCATATTATGCCGAGTTTGGTTGGGCATCGCGAGAAGGATCGGACCTGTTGCTTCCGGATAGCAACACCATATGGTCCACTACGGATCATACTCTTCGTACGGAAAACCCAATTGAACTGATTTGGGACAATGGGGCTGGGCTTACCTTCAGGCGCATTATTTCCATTGACGATAATTATATTTTCACTATTCAGGATATGGTTGAGAATCGTAGTGGTGCGCCGATCGATTTGGCACCCTATGGTTTGATAGCGCGGCATGAAACACCGGAAATCAGCAAGTTTTTCATTCTGCATGAGGGTCCGCTCGGGGTTTTTGATGAAGGCCTTGAAGAAATAGATTATGAGGATTTGGCAGAGGACGGGCCGGTCAGATTTCAATCAACCGGCGGCTGGATGGGCATAACCGACAAATACTGGCTAACCGCTCTGATCCCCGACCAGAACATGCGTTTGAACTCGCGTTTTATGTACCGCAATCAGGGCGGGGATCGCTATCAGATTGATTATCTCGGCACGGCGCAGACCATTGGCAATGGGGAAACAATAACATCCGAGACCTCTCTGTTTGTTGGCGCCAAGGAAGTCCAGTTGATTGATGCCTATGAAGACGACCTGGGCATACCTCTTTTTGATCGATCAATCGATTGGGGCTGGTTTTATTTCCTGACCAAACCCATTTTTTACACGCTTGAATTTCTTTTTGGAATCTTTGGAAACTTCGGTGTGGCGATCCTGGTTTTAACTGTCTTCATCAAACTGCTGTTTTTCCGGCTTGCCACTAAACAATATACCTCCATGAGCAAAATGAAGAAACTGCAGCCTAAAATGACAGAGCTGCGTGAGAGATACAAAGACGACAAGGCCAAACAGCAACAAGAAATCATGGCTCTTTATAAAAAGGAAAAAGTAAATCCTGCTGCGGGTTGCTTGCCAATTCTTCTGCAAATTCCGGTTTTCTTTGCCCTCTATAAAACCCTATTCGTGACCATTGAAATGCGACAAGAGCCCTTTTTCGGATGGATTCAGGATCTGTCTGCCCCCGATGACATGACCTTTATTACGCTTTTTGGATATCTTCCCTGGGATGCGCCAACTTTCTTGCTGATTGGAATCTGGCCAATTTTTATGGGCCTCACAATGTATCTGCAGATGAAGCTCAATCCTCAATCGCCAGACCCTATTCAGGCCAAAATATTCATGTTCATGCCGATCTTTTTTACTTTCATTCTGGCGTCCTTCCCAGCGGGCCTGGTCATCTACTGGACCTGGAACAATTTGCTCTCGATCCTGCAGCAATGGCTAATTATGCGTCGAATGGGTGTCAGCGTTGGCGATTGACCACATTAAGAGTGATGACCGGGATAAAGCCATCAGGCGGTTTTTCAGCGGGGCTTGCGAATTTCTACTGGGTGCAGCTGACCTCAAGCAGCTCCCGCCAGCAGATCGCCCCGAGATCGCCTTTGCGGGTCGGTCCAACGTAGGCAAATCAACGCTTTTAAATGCCATGGTGCGGCGAAAGGCCCTGGCACGTACATCCACCACGCCCGGGCGAACCCGCCAGCTTAATTATTTCACCATTGGTGATGAACATCAGGGGTTGCTGTATCTCGTGGACCTGCCTGGTTATGGCTTTGCCAAAGCCCCCAGACAAGAAATTGAGGCCTGGACCGAGCTTACCAGAAATTATCTCCGCGGACGGGCAACTTTGCGACGGGTGATGCTCCTGGTGGATGGTCGCCACGGTTTGAAGGCATCAGATCACCTGATGATAGAGCTTTTGAATGACAGTGCTGTCAATTATCAGATTATATTGACCAAGCTTGATAAAATAAAAACTCAGGAGATGGATCACATTCAGAGAACTGTTGCAAAAGAGTGTGAGAAGTTTCCCGCTTGCCACCCCAAAATCATTTCCACAAGCGCCCTTAAAGATATGGGCCTTGATGACCTTCGCCTTGAAGCAATGATTGCGGGTGAGATACTGGAAGAGATTTCAGCGTAAATAGGGCTTAAGCGTAGCTGCCAAAACGCTGTCCGAGAAGGGGTAATCCAGACCGTCCTTGGCATTCAGAATTTGTGGGCCGGGCACTATGGCGAGTTTCGACTGCAGGTCCATAGCTGTGCGCATCCTGAGCCCCGCGCGGTGCGCCAGTGCTGTAATTGCCTTGCTATCCTTTGATTCTATAACCCGTTTCACCGGTTTCAAATCAAGAAAGGCCATCTCCGCCAAGGCAGCCAGCACAATGGGTCGCCGACGACGATCGATATTCTCTACAATAAATTCATCATCAAGCATGCCGCGTTCAGAAAATTTCTTTATTTGTGTACTGAGCTCTTCTTCGTCCAAATCTTCAAGAGACTCTTCATCAATGCGGTCCCTGGTTCGCGCGATCAGATCCTCAGCAGTGGCTTCATCAAGATTGTGGGTTTTAGTCATATGTCGAACCAGTGCGGAAGCCACAAAGCCAGCGATGCGCCGGAGAGTTCTGATTGATAAATTGGGCCTTAAAGCCAGTGGCTCATGAAGGTCCGGGCAATCCTTGGCCATCTCCACAATCTGATCAACGGTTTGCTCTCTGATCTCTGCGCCCTTATTGAGCAGTAAAGTGCTGATGGCGGGCATTTCAAGGGAATTGACAATCGTCTCTGCCAGCTCGCCACTAATTTCATGCCTGCGGGCAACGGCCTCTAGGGCTTCTTCCGCAATGCCCATGGCAATAATTTCTTTCAAATCCATATCACCCAGCAGAGGGGAATATTCCAGTACAGGGCAGGCAACAACGGCTTCTGCATCTTGCGCCAGTTGCAAGATGAGAGATTTTGGTACTGTTTTAGCAGAGCGAATTTCTTCAGACACGATGGCGCGGACTCTGGGCAATTGATCCTGTGCAAGTTTTTCCAGAATCCCTATAATCCGGTCTCTTATGTCATCCGTTTCTATTTTATCGAGGTCTGGAACCAGTCGCGCAACCTTGCGGGCCAGCTCAGCACGCACATCTTCCAGTTCATCTCCGGCAAGAATTTCGTTGGCGTGGATGGGAGCGCTGCTGTTAGCGGCAACGGCGCATCGAACTTCAGCTGAATCTTCTTCAGCCAAGTAATAAAGCATTTCCGGTGCGGTTTCAGGATTTGCAGCGAGATCCACTCTATCTGTGCGCTGGCCCTCTTCAAGCACCGACCGTGCCTCCCTGTAAGAGAGGCGGCCTTTGAATATTTTTGATAATTTTCCAAACATGGCCATATGATCTAAAAGGTTAAAAGAGGTGTGCAACTGATTGTATTGACGGAAAATAGTCTATGATTTTGCCGTTAACAGGGGTTTAAGTTGCAATGCGTGCCGCCCCGTTTCATAACAGGGCATGGAAAATTTGGTATCAGAAGCCCGCGTGACAAAAGACTCTCATGATTCACCCGGCCGGATCAAAGACAGATTTCCCTCTGCCCTGTCCAATCGTTCTGTGTGGATATTTGACCTTGATAACACCCTCTATCCTGCTGAAAATGAACTGTTTTCCCAAATTGATATGCGCATGGGAGATTTTATTTCAAATCTTCTCGGCGTGGACCTCAAACAAGCCAAAGTTATACAAAAAGATTATTTTGCGAAATATGGCACCACCCTGGCAGGATTGATGGACCATCATGGTGTTGACCCAGACCATTTTATGGATTTTGTGCATGATATTGATGTCACGGCCATCAAGCCCGATGCTGAGCTTGCTGAAGGCCTGAGGCGATTACCCGGTCAAAAATATGTTTTCACTAACGGGTCAGGAAAACACGCGAGACGGATACTATCTCGCTTGAATATCGAACAAGAGCTTGCCGGTGTTTTTGACCTGAGCCATTCCGGCTATATTCCAAAGCCTCAACCAGAGGCCTATCTGGCATTCGTGGATCATTTTGGTATTCAGGCCGAGGACTCTGTGATGATTGACGATATGGCCCGTAATTTGGTGCCCGCCTCAGCGATGGGAATGGCCACGGTCTGGCTCCAGACAGGAAATAAATGGGGTGAGCTGGGCCATGTTTCTTCGAGTATTGATATGGTTATCAAAAGCCTTGGTTCCTGGCTTGGGAACCCGAGAGGTGGGAGTAACTATGATTGAGTCGGAATCGCTGGAAAGTGCGATTAATGCTGTGTGGACATGCCACGAAAAGGGCAATGAAATTCCCTTAACCGGGCGTCACGCGATCGAGGCCGCCATATCAGAGCTGGACAGGGGGCAGTCCCGAATTGCCACGAAACTGGATGGTAAGTGGTCGGTTTGTGAATGGCTGAAAAAGGCAATAATTCTCTATTTTGCTGTTCAGAAATCAGAGTTGATTCTGGGTAAAGGTAGTGTCGCGCCGGCCTTTGATAAAATTCCTCTCAAATTTAAAGACTGGACAGAAAAGAATTTTCTTGAGGCTAAAATCAGGGTTTTGCCCGGAGCCATTGTGAGGCGTTCAGCTTATATTGCCAAGGGTTGTGTTCTCATGCCCTGCTTTATCAATGCCGGGGCTTACATAGGTGAGAACAGCATGATTGATACCTGGGCCACGGTTGGCTCTTGTGCCCAAATTGGCAGCAATGTCCATATATCGGGGGGAGCCGGCATAGGAGGCGTTCTTGAGCCCGCACAGGCTTCGCCTGTCATTATCGAAGATGGTTGCTTTATTGGGGCGCGTTCAGAAGTTGCAGAAGGCGTGATCGTTGAGGAGGGCGCGGTTCTTTCCATGGGAGTCCA